>NZ_VOOS01000005.1 GCF_007993035.1 Vicingus serpentipes | reverse complement strand
TATATTACATGGAGCACAAGCAGCAGGAGCTGTATAATTTTCTGTATTTGTACAGGTTAAATCATCACTAAAATAAGTTGTTATATCACAAGCTAATCCATCTGCCGTTTGCCCAGTTAAATTGTATGCTTGAGGGCTAGAAATTGAAGCTACTGGAATTACCTGTTGTAGTCCATTACAATCTTCTATTACTAGATTTCCTGTTGCTGGACGATTTACAAAATAAATTAAACCATTAGTTGTATAATTACCAGAAGCATCACAAGGAGTTGTATTTACAGTAAGTGAATCGATTGAGCAATTAGTACATGCAGAAACAGTTACGGTTACATCGTTAGAAACCGTTACACAGTTGTTTGCATCTGTTGCTTCCAAAGTGTAAGTTTCGGTACCAGAAGGACATACAGTAGGTGTTAGTGTATTAGAATTGGTCATATCTGTGGTTGGTGACCAAGTATAAGTTGCAGGATAACTAATTTCTGGATCATCAAAAGAAATTGCCCAACCTTGTAAGGTACCAATACCAAAACCTAAACCTCCAGGAGCATTAACTTCCAAATTCCAAACACCATTAGAATTACAGCCGTTTAAATTAGAAAAAGGTTGATCTGGATCCCATGTGCCAGGGGTAGGGAAACCACCTCCATTTATATCAGCTCCTCCAGAAGGAACAAAACAAACATTTGTATAGTCAGTTCCTGAAGCAACACCATTAGGGACTAAGGTGATTTGACATCCATCAGGGGTTGTTAAAATAACATCGAAACTACTAATATCGAGATTACAGGTTGATCCTAGGCCGATAGTTGTTCCGTTACAATTACAACCACCAAAAGAAGTACAGACTTGAGTTCCTGAAAATGTAAAACCTGTTAAACATACTTCAGTAATTGAAGTAGAAGTAAGAGTAGTTTGGTTTAAGCCAGTAACATTTATATTCATATCTGCACTACCACTAGCAACAACAGAAAATTCATTATTTTCAAAAGTGGGAGTAGAAGCTGGACTAGTAATAACCTTAGCATCCCCAACAAGTTGTACACATTCACCAGGGCAAATACTTGTGTCAGGAGCTGCAGAAACAGAAACAACAGGATTTACAACATTAACAGTGATGTCTTGTGAACAAGTATTGGTGCCATTTGTAATTTCTGCCGTATAAGTGCCATTGGCAGTTAAACAAACTTGCGTAGGGTTATCACCTCCACTAGATCCTAAAGGATAATTATACCCATCATGTAACCATGTAATTTGTGAGTTGGGATCGTTTAATGTAATAATTACATTATCAATACCCCAGTGATCATACTCAGCTCCACTTACATCATCTTGATGCCATTGAATCATAGTGTTTGTAGTTAAAGCACCAGCAGGTATAGCCGCACAATATTGATTCCATCCAGTTAAACTAGGGTCATTTCCTCCATTAGGATCCCAGTAATCAATAGTAATCCAAGTTGCACCATTATCTGTTGAATATTGAAGATATACTCCCTCGTCTGGTTCATCCGGTCCTTCACACGGAGAAGCATCTCCTTGAACTGAATAGCGCATTTCAAAACATATAGTACCTCCTAATGTTAAATCAAAACCAACAGTGGTCATATCTCTAGGGTTTACAGCGTTATCTCCCATCCACATATAGTCGGTCCCATCAGGAGCAGGAACCCCACATTCTGTACTATTTATGGTTACTGCTTGAGTAAATTGCCAACCTACAGGAGATCCGCTATTAAAATCTTCTTGAAAGGCAATATTTCCATCCATGCTACCAAAAGCACTTAACGTAACACATTCTCCACAGATAACAGGGTCTGGGTTAGCAAAAAGGTTTAATGAGCATTGAGCAAACCCTTGAAAACTGATAAGAGTGAATGCAATAAAAAATATTTTACTTAATAATTTCAACATTGATATTTTTTAATTCGTACTTAGAAAGTTTTCTAACTTTATTTAGATTCAACATTTTTGAAAAAATTCGAAGAGATTTGTTTTCAGAATCACAATCTCCATTAACGGAGCTATTTGCAGGAATAACAAGGTTAACTTTATACTCTTCAGAATTAGAATTACATGATTGGCAAACATTGTTATACCAGATATCTTTTTTGAAAGAGACCTTAACAGGAGATGAATTGTTATTAATTATTTCAATAAAGTTGTATTGTTTCTCAATACCTTTTTTAGCATCAATACAATCTTCAAGTGCAATATTTATTATAATATTATTTTGAGAATAGTATTCAAATTGATTAGAAGTTTGGCTATAAGCAAGATTGGTTAAACAAACCAATAAGATCAAAAGAGTTTTATTCATAGTAAATAGGATATTGTATAAATATAATAAGAAAAATAATCAACAATATCAGTAAATAACATTTAAACAAAGAATTTAATACTTTGTTTAAAATTTAACAATTTACTTTAGAAGATTAATCTTACCAAAATGTTGATGAGGGATGCCGTCTATGTCGTAAGTTACAACCTGCCAGAAATAAATACCAGGTTCAAGGTCGGTTCCTGAATTGTTAAGTTTTCCATTCCAACCATTATATTTATCGGTAGATTTAAATACAACATCACCAGATTTATTTTTAATTAACATTTCAAACTGGACATCCCAAGCGAGTAAAGCTTTTGGAATAAAAATATCATTATCTCCATCTTGATTTGGCGAGAATGCGTTGGGAGCAAATAAATTAAAAGGGTAATCTATTGTAATCATTTTTGAACTTGAATTAATACATCCAAAAGAATTTTTAACAATTAAAGAGGCTTTAAAAGATCCCTTTTTATCATAAATAATTTTAGGATTACTTTGTGTATTTGTTTGCCCATTTCCAAAATTCCAAGTATAAGAATCTAATCCTTTAGCTTTTGCAATAAAGTTAGTGTAAGGATATTTCAATTTATTATCGTCATGCTTTTCTGCTTCTTCAAAGTAACTAAATTCAGCATTTGGTAGTGGTAATATTTCTACAGCACGCTTTACTTCATTATAATCATTTTTACCAGAATTAATATCTGTAACAGTTAAATTAACAGTATAAACCCCATCGTTTAAATAAACATGCTTTGGATTTGCTTTTGTAGAAGTTGATCCATCTCCAAAATCCCATAAATAAGAAACATTTTTTCTTTCAATTGCTTCAAAACTTACTTCTTCGCCTAAACAAATACGATTGTTGTATACTATAAACTCTGAACTTAAAGATAATTTATTAATGCTTTTTTCTGTTTTGGGTTCAACTAATAAATTTTTATCATTTTCATTACTACTTAATTCCGGAGTTTCAATAGGGTCTTCTAATTCTATCTCTATTTTTTGAATAGGATTATTATTGTTTTGATTATGTGTTTTTTCAATTTCTGTATTGATTTGAGAATTTGAATTTTGTTCTAAAGTAACAGGATTGTTTGAGTTCTGGTTAATTTCATTAGTTTGATGAACCAATTGTTCAGTTTTATTAGCAGGATCATATAAGAATACACTAATAACACCAATTATTGCAATAACTCCAGCTGCTAGAAAAATATTTTTCTTGACTTTAGCTATTTTTAAGGCATGAAGCTTAGCTTCCATTGTTTCCCAATGTGCTTCATTAAAAGGTACATCAAACTGATCTACCTTTTGTTTTATTATATCTTCTAAATTACTCATCGTAATGTATCTTTTCTATGTTGTTTAAGATTTCTCTTAAATTATTTTTTGCTTTTGCAAGGTTTGACTTAGATGTTCCTTCACTTATATCTAATTGTTCAGCTATTTCTTTATGTTTATAACCATCAATTACATACATGTTAAAAACAGTTTTATAAACAGGGCTTAATTCTTGAATTGCAGCCATAATTATATCAACTCCAAATTGACTATAAATTTGATCAGCACTTTCCACTTTTGAAGTTTCTAAAGTGTAATCTCCTTCTTCATCAACAAAGTATATGTTTTTGTTTTTACGGTAAAAATCAATTGCTGTATTTACCATTATTCTTCTAATCCAACCTTCCAAAGAACCATTAAAGTCATATCGACTTAAATTTGTAAACACTTTTACAAATCCGTCTTGTAATAAATCTTCAGCATCTGCAGAGTTTTTGGAGTATCGGTAGCAAACATTCATCATTTTGCTATAGTACTTTTTGTAAAGCTCTTTTTGAGCTTTCCGATCTCCATTAACACATTTTTTTACAATGTCATGTAATATGTCTTGGTCTGCAAGATCCATTATTTCATTTAAAAAGACGAAAGATTAATATTTTGGTTGCCTCTATTATACTTTTGTAATGTGAAGATAGTTAAATCTTTAACTTATAAGTATAAAAAAACCCGATGAAAAATCATCGGGTTTTAAGTTTGTATAATTAATATGGTTTAAAATTTATATGTTAAACCAATTCCTAAAACCTCTTTAAATTGAGTTCTTGGTCCTACTCCATCAATAAGTCCATCATCATTTCTATCAACAGCAATGTCCACATCATGATCATAAATTAATTGAGTAGAGATTGTCGCAGAAACAAATTTGTTTACTTTAAGCGCAATTAATACCTCCCAGTTAACATCAATATGATCGGGGTCTTCTGTATAGTTAGAAAACAATTCTAATTTAGTTTGAAGTTTAATGTTTTCCATTAAGTCCTTATTTAAGATAGCTCTTAAATATCCACCATATTCAGCTCTGAACCTTTTTCCTTCAGTAATTAATACTCCAAAATCATCATAAACTGCAGCATCTACACCAAATCGACCATCATCTGCTAATTTTTTATCGTTTACAAAAGTCATTTTTGTTGTAAAAGGAGATATGAACAAAGTAAATGCATCATTTGGCTTATAGTCCATACCTATTGCTCCTAATAAATAACCTGGAGCTAGAAATTTAGAAATTTGAGTTGAATCGTCTGGATAATTGTACCCAGGAGCCATTTGAGATTTAAAATTAACTAACCCTGCATAATACCAGTGTTTACGTGCTTTTTTACCATACTTTGACATAAAGTCAATTTTATCGTCAGTTTTTCTAAGGCCTTCATCGCCTTGCTTAAGTAAACCATAACCTAAATCAAGAGTGTTGTCCCATGTTGAGTTCCCTTTTTTAAGGTTTGCATACAAACTTGTAATAGCGTTTAATGAAATCGAATTGTTTCCCCCTGCAGCCCAATTTGTTAAACTTACTTGTGTAAAGTTTACTGAGATAATACCACCAGTTTTCCATCCATCAGGAATTGTATCTGCGTGTTGCTTTTTTAGTATTTTTTCACCTTCAGTATGTTGTGAAAAGACAATGCTTGTCGAAACAAGAAGCATTAAGCTTAATATTATTTTTTTCATATTTGTTTATATGTTAGTTGTTTTTATGAACGTAAACATCCATTTGAGGGAAAGGAATACTTAAACCTTCTTTATTAAAAGTGTTGTATACATTTTCATTCATATCAAAGAAAACCCCCCAATAATCTTCTGATTTTACCCATGCTCTAACTGTAAAGTTTACAGAGCTATCAGCCAATGCTGAAAGAGCTATAAATGGTTCAGGAGATTTTAAAATTCTAGAATCAGCATCAATTAAATTTTGCAAAACAGTTTTTGCTTTTGTTGCATCATCACCATATCCAATACCGAAAGTCCAGTCTACTCTTCTTTGTGCCTCTGTAGAGTAATTAACCATAGATCCGTTTGACAAACCTCCATTAGGTATTATAATTGTTTTATTGTCTGGAGTTTTAAGAATCGTGTTAAAAATTTGAATTTCAGATACTGAACCTACATACCCTTGAGCTTCAATAACATCCCCATTTTTAAAAGGTTTGAAAATTAGGATCATAACCCCTCCAGCAAAATTTTGTAAAGTACCAGATAAAGCCATACCAACAGCTAAACCAGCAGCACCAAGAATAGCTACAAAAGAAGTCATTTCGATACCAACCATTCCTAGCACACTGATAACCAACATTACTTTAAGTAATGAGCTAACAATCCCTATTAAAAATGGTTTCAACGATGGATCAATATTTCGTTTTTCTAAAACTCGACTAAACGTTTTAGATAGAAATTTTACAACGATAGATCCAACAATCCAAACTAATATTGCTCCAACTAATTTTGGGCCGTAAGTTAAAATAAGGTCAACGGCCTTTTCATAAATATTATCCATAATAAGTTTTTAATTTTTTTTGGACGGCAAAACTAACAAAACATTTTTACTTGAGTGTAAACTTTGTTTTCCCTATATCAACACCATCGGCATAAACTTCTACATTGTACTCTCCAACTGGAAATTCTTCCGTTTTAACCCAGTCAATGGTTAACTCAATTTCTTTATTTTGATAGTTAATGTCTTTTTTTGAACTATATAATCCTCTTATACCATTAAAATCAAATTTATTTGAATCGTCTGTTTTTTCAGATAATACTTTGCCATCAGGAGTCAGAATTCTAACATAAATTGTTTTATTTCCTGGAGGTGTAATTTCATTTTTTTGAATGGTAAATGAAGTTCTTATTTTATCGACTTTTTTTGCTCTATCATTTTCTTTTCCTGTATTGTCACTTCTCACTCTAACCCCGTAAGAAGTCAATCCAACTGTTTTTAAATAAGAAGCAATAGTAACTTTATTAGATAAGCCTTCATTTTCTTTTGATAAGTTTTCAGTTTTGCTTTTTTCTGAGCTTAGTTCATTTCTTACAACTGTGTTCTCTGCTTTTAATTCTTGATTCGCAGTGTTTAAAGAGTCAATTTGAACCACAAAACCTTTCATAATTGTTCTTAAAGTTTCAGTTTCTTTTTTCAGTTTATGAATGGTCCAATCTTTTCCTTTTAATTTTTTCAAAAGATCTTCAATTTTACTTTTTTCAGCTTCTAATTCTGCGCTAATTTCTTCATTAGTAGTTTCTAGTGCATTGTATTGTGCCAGCATATCTTCAAGTTCTGCCCTAACTTGATCCCTTTCTCCAGAAACTTCAACAATTTGAACTTCCCCACTTTCTATGCTCTTTTGTAATTCAAGATTTTGCCAAATTAAAAAACCACAAAAGCCCAGCAGTAAAACAATTACAACCACTAACAATTTATTGGTTTTATTCCCTTTATTTTCAGGAGTTGTAGATGTGATTTTTTGAGTTTCTGTTTGCTTTTCCATTTGTATATTATATTTAATAAATCAAAAGTAATTTATTTTTAATTTTATGATGTTTGCCATTTTAAAAGTTATGCAAACCAATCTGTGTATAAAGTATTTATGTTAAACGATTTTTTTAATTTAATATTTCCAAAAATTTGTTTTGCTTGTAATGGAGTTTTACTTAAGCAAGAAGAAGTAATTTGTACATCATGTCAATTTTCTTTGCCGAAAACAAATTATCACTTAGATGAAGATAACCCGTTAACAAAAATATTTTGGGGAAGAGTGGATGTGAAAAATGTTGCAGCGTATTATTATTTCAAAAAAGGAGGTCGAGTTCAAAATTTATTACATCAATTAAAATATAAAGGGGCTAAACAAGTTGGTGAGCGTATTGGGGAATTATATGGATTTGATTTGCAGAAATCGAATTGGATAGAAACAGTAGATTACATTATTCCTGTTCCGCTTCATTCCAAAAAACTTAAAAAAAGAGGTTATAATCAAAGTGAGTGTTTTGCAAGAGGGCTTTCAAAAAGTACAAATAAGAGCTTAGAAACAACTATTTTGTATCGTAAAAAACACAGTGAGACACAAACTAAAAAGAGCCGTTTTAACAGATGGGAAAATGTTTCAGAAATTTTTGATGTTAAAAATACGGAGAAATTAGAAGGCAAACATATTTTATTAGTTGACGATGTAATTACAACTGGAGCAACATTAGAAGCTAGTGTTAAGGTGTTGTTAAAAGTAAATTGTAGGGTTTCTATAGTTACTATTGCTTCAGCATAATAAAACCCATCTGATTTGATGGGTTTTATTTTGCACTAACTAAACAGGAAGGTAAATTGAGGAAGTATACAACTCAAAATTAGCCTTCAATTAAAGCAAGGCGTGTTAAAATCAAGTTAAGAAATGTTAAAAAGTGTTAAGCATTGTTTTGTTACTATGGTTTAGAGCTACCTTTGGAAGAGTTAAGAAATGAAAAAGAAATTTATATACATATTAATAGGAGTAATAACGTCTGCATTACTAGGCTTAGTTGCCATTCAATTGTATTGGATTGACAGTGCAGTTGCTCTTAGAGAGGATGAGTTTAGTAGGGATGTTAAATCGGCTTTATTTGCTGTTACAAGTAAACTTGAAAAGATTGAGGCACTTAATCGAGTTAAGATTCACCAAAAGAGCCAACAGCTATTTAATCAAAAAGCAAAGTTGTTATATTCTATGCAACAAACAACTTTTGATACCTCTGCCTATTTTGAGAAAGATGGGGTGAAATACCGAGTAAATGAACAGCATCAACAAACAGCAAATGGAAAAGTTTATCAAAAAACAGTTGAGTCAGTTTCTGATAATGGTAGCGAATTTCAAATGAGTATTGGAGTTCAAGGTGGGTTGCCTATTACAAATTATTCTTTTGAAGATTCGTTGTTAAATTATCAGCAAAATGAAAAGTTGATGATGCTGGATGAAATGTTAAAAAGTATATATCAAACAAGTCAGTACAGACCTATACTAGAACGTGTTAACAAACAAATTTTAGATTCCTTATTGAAACTTGAACTTATTCATAGAGATATTAAGGCCACTTTTCAATATGGTGTGTTTGACTATGATGGGAATGTATTACTAGTAGATTCCTTATCAAACATTAATAAAATCAGACAATCAAATTATTATGCCCAATTGTTTCCAAATGACATTTTAGAAACGCCTCATTTTTTAAGTATTTATTTTCCTCATCAAAAAGGTTATTTACTAAAAACGATGTGGTTGATGTTACTAACTTCCGTTTTATTGTTGATTATAATTGTATTAGCTTTTACATATACCATACAAACTATTTTTAAACAGAAGAAGTTGTCTGAGGTTAAAAATGATTTTATTAGCAACATGACTCATGAGTTAAAAACCCCAATTTCTACAATTTCTTTAGCTTGTGAAGCATTATCAGATAAAGATATTTCTGCTAATCCATCTATAAATTCTAATTATATAAATATGATTAGTCAAGAAAACAAAAGATTAGGATTGTTGGTAGAAAGTGTGTTGAAAAGTGCTATGTGGGATAAAGAATTAAAATTGAAAAAAGAAACATTTAATCTTCATGATGTAATTAATCAAGTTACATCAAACATTTTAATTCAAGTAGAGAGTAAGAAAGGAAAGATTAGTAAAAACTTAGCAGCAAAAGAGTATGAAATTACTGCAGATAAAGTTCACATAACAAACTTAATATATAACTTGCTTGATAATGCTAACAAATATAGCCCAACAGAACCAGATATTATTATCTCAACAGAGAATTACAAACAGGGTATTTTAGTTAGCGTTTCTGATAATGGAGTTGGAATAAAGAAGGAAAACGTAAATAAAATTTTTGAGAAATTTTATCGTGTACCAACAGGCAATGTACATAATGTAAAAGGATTTGGCTTAGGATTAAACTATGTAAAAGCATTGGTAGATAAACATGGAGGAGAAATACAAGTGGTTAGTGAGTTTGGAGTAGGAACAACGTTTAAAGTTTATTTGCCTTTTAAAAACAATGAAAACAACTAATTATGAATAAAAACATTAAAATATTACTTGCAGAAGATGATGTAAACTTGGGCAATTTATTGTCTGATTATTTAAAAGCTAAAGGCTATGCTACAGATTTGGCAATAAACGGTGATGAGGCGTTTACTCTATTTGCAAAAGGTAGTTATGATTTATGTTTATTTGACGTTATGATGCCTGTTAAAGATGGCTTTACATTAGCAAAAGAGATTCGAAAAATAAATGAAAATATTCCTATTGTTTTCCTTACCGCGAAATCAATGAAAGAAGACACCCTTCAAGGATTTGAATCCGGAGCAGATGATTATATTTCTAAGCCATTTAGTATGGAGGAGTTGTTGGCTAGAATAACTGCTGTTTTAAGGAGGTCAAAGCCACAAGCTAAAGAAGAAGAGGTTTCTATTTTTGCTATAGGTAATTACAATTTTGATTATCAAAAAAGGTTGTTAATGATTGGAGATACAACCCAGAAATTAACTTCAAAGGAAAATGATTTGTTAAGATTGTTAGCATTAAATCAAGGTAAAATTTTAGAAAGAACCTATGCTTTAAAAGCAATATGGGGAGATGATAATTATTTTAATGCACGAAGTATGGATGTTTATATTGCTAAACTTAGAAAGCACTTAAGCCAAGATGAGCGAATAGAAATTATGAATGTTCATGGAAGAGGATTTCGTTTTTTTGTACATGAATAGAATTGTGATAAATGTCATTCAAAAAAACCAACGATTAATTTACTTTTGAGTAAAATAAATCAAATGAAAAATATTCTTTTCCCTACCGATTTTTCAGAAAATGCAAATCATGCATTGAAATTCGCATTAAAAATAGCTAAAGATTTTGGAGCTAAACTCCATATTTTAAATGCTTATAAAATGCCTTATTCAAGTTCTTCTCCAATGACTAGAACTCTATTGGAAACATTAGAAAAATCTGCTGAAAAAGATTTGTTAAGTTGCGTGAATGAAATTGGTAACAACCCAGAATACAAGGATGTAGAGATTAAAACCAAAGCTATAGCTGGAGACGTGGCTAATTCAATTGACCTATATGCCAACAAAATGGGTATAGATTTAATAGTGATGGGAACAAAAGGAGCTTCTGGTTTAAAAGAAGTTTTAATTGGAAGTAATGCTGAAGAAGTTGTTACTCATAGTGATAAATCGGTTTTAATTGTTCCAGAAAACACGAATACTTTTCAAATAAAAAGAGTTGCATTTGCAATAGATTTCGAGGAAATTAATGAATCAACTTTTTTTGGTTCTTTTATAAGTTTTGCTAAAAAATATAATTCAGAAACACTTTTTGTAAATATAAATCAAAATAATGAGGTTATAAGTTCAACTAAAATTGAAAATCAAAAATCAAAATTAGAACAAATTTTTAATGAAGTTGATTGTAGTTTTCATTCTGAAAAACATGAAGATATTGTTGATGGGATTAATGCTTTTGTTAAAAATAATAAGTGCGATATGTTGGCTGTATTGTCAAGAAAACATGGGTTTATTGAAAAAATATTTCATAAAAGCATTTCAAATAAATTGACTTGTCATACGGAATTGCCTATGTTTGTAGTAAAAGAAATCTAATTATGTTAAAGAAAGAAATAGAGAGTGCATTAAACGCACAAATTTTAATCGAAGCGGAATCATCACAAATATATTTAGCAATGGCTTCTTGGGCTGAAACTCAAGGTTTAGGAGGTACTGCTCAATTTTTATATAAGCATTCAGACGAAGAGAGAATACACATGCTTAAACTTGTTCAGTATGTAAATGAACGAGGAGGTAAAGCAGTTGTTCCAGCTCTACCAAAACCTGGTGAAGAGTATGAATCTTTAAACAATTTGTTTCAGACTTTGCTTGATCATGAAGTAATGGTTTCTAATGAAATAAACAATTTAGTTGAGATTTGTTTACAACAGAAAGATTATACAACTCATAATTTTATGCAATGGTATGTTGCTGAACAAATTGAGGAGGAAGCTTTAGCAAGAACTATTATGGATAAATTGAGGATGATCGGAGCTGATAAAGGAGGATTGTATCTCTTTGATAGAGATATAGAATCTATTTCGATGGCAACAACAGGATCTGTTTCTCAATAACTGGTTATTAACAAAAACCATAAATTGTTAATAAAACACGCCCTTGATTTGGTGTATTCAAAACGCAACTTGTTATATTTACTCCCTTTAAAATGTAGAAGGGATTTTTATCTTAATTTATTTTAAGATAGATTATTTTCGATGTTGGTAGTTATCATATGAAAAATATAGTTGTATTATTAATTGGGTTATTTATTTTTTGTTCTTCTAATGCCTATGGGCAATTTTGGAAGAAAAAAAGTTCTGGCTCAGCTTCCGCAAAATCTGGTTCGTATGAGGCTCCAAAACATAGAGATGCTTTTTCTGGCAAATCAAAAAAAGGACCGAATATTACCTCAACAAAAAGTCCTAGAACTAAATCTAAATCTAAATTATACAAACATTCTATTTCAAAAAAACCTGTTAAGTTGAGAAATAATTCTGCTTTTTCATCTAGTAAGCGCCGATATAAATCAGCTACTGCTAAACCAAAAAGTAGCGATAAAAACAGCGCTAAAACTTCTAGCGGAGGAAGAAAGTCGGGTAAAGGAAGGAAGAAGGACTAGTCCAGATCTTTACTTTGGTTTTATATTACTTTATCATTTATTTTTTTTTAGTATCTTTCCTCAATTAATTTTTGGTCTAATATTTGACAAGTAACTAATCAGTGAAAAAAATTGCATTTATATTATTCTCATTGCTTATTATCCATACAGGATTTAAGCCAGCGGGAGCAATAGATACTAATGCAAAAATCAAAGCTGTATTTATCTATAACTTTACTAAATATATTGAATGGCCAAATTCATATAAGGAGGGAGAGTTTACAATAGGTGTGATAGGAGAATCGCCTCTTTATAGCGAGTTAACAAAAATGACTCAAACTAAAAAAGTTGCAAATCAATCCCTCCAGGTTAAAAAATTTAGCTCTGTAGATGAAATTTCAAAGTGCCATATTTTATACTTAAGTAAAGATAAAAGTGGAGAAATATCATCCTTATTAAAATCGTTAAAAAATAATAGTACACTTATTGTTACTGAGCAAACAGGACTTGTAGATAAAGGTGCTGGAATTAATTTTATAATTAAAGATAATCGTCAAAAATTTGAGTTGAACAAAGGAAATGTAGAAAAATATAAATTAAAAGTAAGTTCTAGCTTAGAAGCTTTAGCTTTTACTGTTAAATAAATGAAAAAAGGAATTTACATATTATCTCTAGTACTGCTAATTTGTAACATTAGTTTTGCTCAGTTTGTAGGTAAAGACGGTGTGTCTAAAGCATTGTTTTATTTGCAAAAAGAGGAATTAGATAGTGCAAAAAAATATATAGATGAAGCATCAGTAGATTCAACTATAAGTAGTCAAGCTAAAACATTTTATTATAAAGGGTTTATTTACAAAGAGTTATATAAAAAGAGACAAAAAGACGATAAAAATTCTAATTTCAGACTAGAGGCAATTGATGCTTTGAAAAAATTAATGGAGACTGATAAAGACAAGGAATTTACTGAAAGTTCTTCTAAAATGTTAAACTATTTAGCTTCTACATTATATAATGATGCTGCTCGTTCTCTTACACCTGAAACTTATGAGTTAGCAGAAGGAAATTTTGATAAGTTTAAAGAAACAATGAAATTGTCAAATCCTGATGCTGAATTAATATCTCAAGATGTAAAATTTAAATTAGCTTTAGCGTCAATGCTTAATCAATACGCACAGCAAAATAATGCACTAGATTCAGCTAAAAAAGACCAAATTCGATTAATCTATAAAGAGGTATTAGCTTTAGATTCAAATAATGGAAGTGCTCATTATAATGTTGGAATATTATATTATAATGATGCAGCGGATATTATTAATAATATGGATTATGATATGGATTTAGAGCGACTAAATGAATTACAAGATGTATGTATTGATTTGTTTTTAAAAGCTTTGCCTCACATGAAAAAATCATATGAATTAGGCTATAACCGAAGAGAGACTTTGATAGGGTTAGGTAATATTTTTCATGGGCTGAACGATGAAGAAAAGGAGACAATTTATAAGAAAGAATTAGAAGAACTTGAGTCTACTGATGAAAAGTAAAAAATCATTCTTAAAAATGGCGTTCAGGTTTACAATAGGTAAAAAAATAGGTACAGGTTTCGGGGTTTTGCTGTTTTGTGTAGTGGTAGTTTTTTATACAACTTACCAGACGTTAAACGCTAGTATTGAAATTAATGAAGAAATCACTACTGTTAACAACCCAACTGTTGCTTCATTAGAAGAGTTGAAGCTTTTAACAGTGAGGTCAAAGATGTTGATTTCTAATTGGATTTACCAACAATCTCAAGCTGATGATCCTGAAAAGCAAAAGTTAAATAGAATAAGTTCACGGGATTATCCGTTTCTTAAAAAAAGGATAAAAGAATTAGCAATTCATTGGTCCGAAAAAGATCGAAAAAAAATAAAAGCAGTATTTGTTAACTTAGATGAGCTATTTGAACTTCATGAAG
Organism: Vicingus serpentipes; assembly: GCF_007993035.1. Taxonomy (NCBI): domain Bacteria; kingdom Pseudomonadati; phylum Bacteroidota; class Flavobacteriia; order Flavobacteriales; family Vicingaceae; genus Vicingus; species Vicingus serpentipes. The sequence goes on along the minus strand of NZ_VOOS01000005.1, from coordinate 224,621 downwards.
AAGTGAAAATGCTTCTGCCTGATTGGGTTAGTTATGAAGATTCTCAAAGTAAGTTTTTAGCCAATTTTATGGTTGGAGAAGGAGGGGATATCAATCTAAAAACAAATGAGATTCTTTTTCAATTAAATGATTTAATTGCGAATCAAAAATTTCAATCAGATGAAGTAACTGCAACAATGCTTACTTCATTTAGTTTTCTAAAACAACTCTTTAGAATCCTTGGTATAGCCCTAGTTGTGGGAGGTGTGTTAATTGCTCTATTTACCACAAGGACAATTGTTAAACCAATTTATCGATTAAAACATATTTTGTTAGATTTAAGTAGGGGTGTTTTTCCTACCAAAAAGTTAAAAGAAAGAAGTGATGAGATTGGAGAAATGACAAATGCTTTGAATAGGTTGGTTTTAGGACTTAAAAGCACAAAAGATTTTGCAAACGATGTTGGTAGTGGTCAATTCTCTACTAATTATGAGCCATTAAGTTCTGAGGATGAGTTAGGACATGCACTTTTAAAAATGCGTGTTGATTTAGCTGAAAATGAAAGAGTTTTAGAACAAAAAGTTGTTGAGAGAACTGCAGAAGTTGTTAAGCAGAAGGAAGAAATTGAAGTTCAAAATGAAAAAATTAGTGAATTATATACTGAAGTAACTGATAGTATAAAATATGCTAAGCGTTTGCAGGAAGCTATTTTACCTCCAGACGAATTGGTAAAAAATATTTTACCAAATTCATTTGTTTTATATAAGCCTAAAGATATTGTATCTGGAGATTTTTACTGGATGGGAGAAAAGAATGGAAAAACATATTTTGCTGCAGTTGATTGTACTGGGCATGGCGTTCCTGGTGCATTTATGAGTATTGTTGGGTATAATGCATTAAATAATGCGTTAACTCAATTTGATACTCCTGCAACTATATTAGATTCTTTAAACAAAGAAATTAGCCAAACTTTACACAGAAATTCTTCAGGAGCAACAACTAAAGATGGCATGGATTTAGCGCTTTGTAGTTATGATGCTAAAACTAAAAAACTAGAATACGCTGGAGCATTTAATCCTCTTTACTTAATCCGCAACAATGATGTCGAGCAGATTAAAGCTGATAAGTTTCCTATAGGTTCTTATTTTGACGATGAGCCTAAAACATATACTAATCACGTTATTCAATTAGAAAAAGACGATTATATTTATGTTTTTTCTGATGGCTATGCAGATCAATTTGGTGGTCCAAAAGGTAAGAAGTTTATGTATAAACAATTTAGAGATTGTTTGCTTGGATTAGTTGGAAAAACAATGTCAAAACAAAGAGATCACTTGGATTCTACAGTTGAGACTTGGAAAGGTCCACTTGAGCAAGTTGATGACATCCTCGTGATAGGAATGCATATCTCTTAAGGTCAAAAAATTACATCGTTTTTAAGCATTTTTAAATTTGACTGGTATTAGTTAGAATCTTACATTTGTTAGTTCAACACTAATAAAATTTCGATTAATGCAAAAAATAGTTTCAATTCTTGTACTTATCCTTTTTGTACAGTTATTTTCATTGTCAATTTTTGCACAAAGTCCACCCGAGGCCATAAATTATCAGGCAGTAGCTAGAAATGTAGCTGGTGTACCAATGGTAAATCAGTCTATTTCGGTACAATATGCTGTTTTGCAAGGGTCATCAAGTGGTACTGTTGTCTATTCAGAAACACATGCTGAAACAACTAATCAATTTGGTTTATTTACATCAGAAATTGGATTAGGATCGGTTAATAGTGGTAATTTTTCAACGATTAACTGGGGTAGCTCAATATTTTACTTACAAGTAACAGTAGATGGAGATGTTATGCCAGCAACACAGTTATTATCTGTGCCTTATGCCTTACATGCAAAAACAGCAACAAGTGGAGTGCCAGGAGTAGATGGTCATAATAGTTTAATTAGTTCAGTTGCAGAACCTGCAGGAGTAAACTGTACTAATGGAGGTTATTTTATACAATCATGGTTAGACTTAAATGATGATGGGTTATTGTCATCAGGAGAAACACCAATAAGTTATTATATATGTAATGGAGCAGATGGAGCTAACGGATTAAACGGAAATGATGGAGTAGGAATAGATTCAACTATCCATAACGCGGATGGTACGTTAACAATTTATTATTCTAATTCAACAACTTATACAACAAATGATTTAACTGGGCCAGCAGGTTCAGGAGGAACAACCTATTTTGCAGGTAATGGGGTTAGTTTGTCAAACGATACTATAATCAATATTGGAGATGCTGATGCTGATCCAACTAATGAAATTCAACTATTATCATTAAATGCAACAAGCGATACTATCTTTTTAACTAATGGTGGATTTGTCGCTTTGCCATCAGCTACTGGCGATACAGATTGGACACAAGGATCAGGAGTTGTTTATAACACAACTGACATGGTTGGAATAGGAACATCAACCCCAACATCTCCTTTAACAATAGACAATGCAAATACAAGTGATATAGAATTTGTTGGAACAGGGAACTCTGATATAGTTGCACCAGGGCAATTAAACATTGAAGCTTCAGGAGCAACTTTAATCGACGCTTCAGATATTTATTTAAGAACAAATTTAACTGATAGATTAACGATATTAAATAATGGTAATATTGGAGTAGGAACAACTATTCCAACAACAAGCCTTGACATTATTGGAAGAACACAAACGGACAGTATTACAATAAGTGATGGAGCTGTAGCTGGAGCAGTTCTTACAGCAATGGATGCTTTTGGTAATGCTGAGTGGCAATTACCAAATTCATCTGATAACTGGGGAAATGATACTGTAAATGTAACTGGAGCAAATATTACGGGAAGTGGAACAGTTTTGAATCCGTTAATGGTAATAGATAACGATACTTCAGCAATAAATGAACTACAGGTTTTATCTATTTCTAACGATACTTTATTTTTGAGCAATGGAGGCTTTGTTCAACTGCCAAGTTCTTCAGATGGTAATGGAATTTACTCGGGTTCTGACACGCTATCAGGACCAACAACAGTTTATCAAAATGCAAATACGCTTACGTTTAGTGGAGGAGCTATGAATTCTACAGCTGTTTTTTCTAATGGTGGATTTTTAGGAACTAATATTAATATAGAACATACTGGTACAAATGGCACTGGAATTAAATTTTTAGGTTCTACAGCTACAACACCTGTTAATTATGGATATGTAGGCGCAGGGTCAACAGGTTTAAATCTAGGAGGAGGAACTAACTCTAATAACCTGACGATTAGCACAACAGGTAATGTTGGAATAAATGGCTTACCAGCAGGTGGCGGTAAATTTGTTGTAAATCATTCTGCTTCAACAGCAGAACCAACTATGCATTTAAGAGAAACAACAGGAAACCTAAACAGAGTTAAAATGTCAAACAATTCCATTGCTAATAAGTATTGGGAAATTGGAGCACAAACAAATTCATCAGATGCTTTTGCTGGATGGAGTGTAAATTATTTTGACGGAACTACATATAGAAGCCATATTATTTCTTATGGAAATGGAAACTTAGCAATAGGAAAAGGAATTTTAGCAGCGAACAGTTCTTTAATGGATGTTTTTGGGACAACTACACTGCATGATACATTAACTATCGATAACGGTTCAGGAAGTCCATACTCTTTTCCAGTTACAGATGGTGTAAATCCTGGAGAAGTATTAACTACAGATGCAGCAGGAAACACTTATTGGGGTTCTGCTGCATCGGCTAGCCCTTGGACTCAAGTAGGCGACACATTACATCCTACTTCTATTAATAGTAAGGTTGGCATTGGGACGATAAATCCTATATCAAAAATTCAAATTGGACCTCAATTACATTTAGATTCAATTACTGGCCCAGGAGGGTTTAACTATAATCTTTACACTAACAATTTATTATTTAATGGATCTGATTGGATTCGTACAACAAATGGAACAGGAGTAGCTTCATATATGGGAGGTTATGAGTATGGGATTGAAATATATGGAAATGGAGCTGCAGGTTCAAGTGCTTCTTCACCGCTAGCTTCTTTTTCAATTGATACTTCTAGAGCTAGAATTACAACCAATAAGGATGGTTTAACCATTTCTTCAAGTTCTGATACATCGATTTATTTGCAAAATAATTCCGGATTTGGAAATCCTGCTATTATTTTTAATGGAGGTGGTCAATCCACAGGATTAAGAGCATCAACATCTCCTTCGTCAAATTTAATGTTCACTCTGCCAGTAGATCATGGAAACCCTGGAGAAATAATGAGTACAGATGGAACTGGAAACATGAGCTGGATTGCACCTTCAGGCTCTTCTTTATGGATAGACGCTTCACCTAATATTCATTATAGTACAGGAAATGTAGGAATAGGAACAGCAACTCCATCTCAATTATTAACGTTATCTACGGCATCTTCTACAACATTGCGAATGGAAAAAACAAATACTTCTGCTTACGATTGGGAATTAAATGTAGATAATACAGGCTTTCACATTAAAGGTGGTGCAGATGGCCCAACCGCTTCACTATTTGATTTTGTAAACATAAATGAGTTAGGGAATATGGGTATAGGAACTACGTCTCCATCAGCTAGGTTAGATGTTGATAATACCGTAGAGGATATTTCTGTTGAAATTTCTAATACAAATAATAGTTCAAATTTCACTTACGCTATAAAAGCAGAAAATGCTGGAACTGGGACGGGTGATAAATATGGTGCCTATTTAGAAGCAATAGGAGGAAATACAACGGGGAATAATACAGGGATATATGCTGGAGCATCAAATGCAGGTGTTGCAAATACTGCAATTTCTACAAATGCTACTGCATCAGGAACATCTAATGGAACAGGTATATTTTCATCTGTAGGTGGTGCAGGGTCAGGAGTTACTTATGGAGTTTATGGGCAAAATTCATCTTCTGCAACAGGTGTTTCATATGGAGGTTATTTTAGAAACGTAAACACACAAGGAGCTTTAATTTATGGGGTTCGTTCTGAAGTAAATGGAACATCTACTTCTGATCAATTCGGGTTTAGAGCAGATGTAAATGGAACATCTTCGGGAGCAAAGTATGGATTGTATTCTGTTGTGCTTAACGGAACAGGAACTCAGTATGGTGTTTATTCAAATGTTTCTGGTGGAGCTACCAATTGGGCTGGTTTTTTCGCTGCAGGAGATGTTTTTGTTAATGAAAATGTTGGGATAGGAACATCAACACCTCATGCTCCTCTTCAATTTGGTACTGCGTTAACCAATCGAAAAATTGTATTATTTGAAGCAGCCAACAATGACCATGAATTCTTTGGTTTTGGTATTAATGGAGGTTTATTAAGGTATCAGGCTAACGGTCATCACGCTTTTTACACAGCTACAAGTAGTACTGCAAGTGCTGAATTAATGAGAATAACATCTACTGGAAATGTAGGTATTGGAATTACAAATCCAACTCAAAAACTTCATGTATTAAATGGTACAATAAGAATTGATGATGGTGTAAAACCTTATAATTTACCATCAGCAGACGGAACTGCTTCTGGTCAAGTAATGACAACTGACGCTGCTGGAAATACTTCATGGCAAACACCTGCTTCTGTAACTAGCCTTTATACAGGATCTGGAAATTTAAGTGGAGCAACTACTGTTTCACAAGCAGCAAATACCTTAACATTTAATTCAACATCAACTTTTGGATTTAATATTGATAATAATGTAGCTAATAACACTGCTTTTACTGTTGAAAACTTAACTGATGGAACACCATCAACTCCTGGTGGTTCTGTAGGCTCTCAAGTTTTAGTTTCTGCAACAAACACTTCAAAAACAGCAATTTACGGTGCAGTTACAGGGACAGGAACAGGTAATCAAATTGGTGTTTGGGCTGCTGCTGAAGGTGCAGGTTCTGGTTTTAATAGGGGTGTAAATGCTAATGCAAGAAATAGTACGAGTTCAAATATTGCAGGAGATTTTACAGCTACAGGAAACTCTGGAGACAACTATGGGCTTAAGGTTAACACTGGAGGAACAGGAACAGGAAATAAGTATGGTCTTCATGTTTCATCAGCAGGTACATCAGCAGGAACTGTTTATGGCTTATATTTACAAAACAATGGAACAGGAACAAAGTATGGTGTTTATTCTTTTGGAGAGGATAGAAATTATTTTAACGGAGATATTGGTGTCGGTGTAGTTATACCAACTGCCAAACTAGATGTGAATGGAACATTTAAATTGACTGACGGAACTGAAGGAGCTGGTAAAGTACTAACATCTGATGCAGCTGGTAATGCAACATGGAAACCAAATGCAGTAGCTTTTGAAGCTAGAGGAGCTTCAATATCAGTCGATACTAATCCAATTTTATGTCAATTTGATGCAGTAAATTTTGATGAAGGAGGGAATTTTAATGCTTCAGCCGGCCAGTACAGTTTTACTGCTCCTGTTAATGGGGTTTATACTTTTAATGCAAGTGTTCTATTTTCTGATACAGGAGGAGGTCCAGATGAAATAACAGTAGTTGACTTATTAGTTAATGGGGTTACATTATATTCCTCTAAACAGCCAATAAAAAATAGTGAAAAAGTAACAAATACTGTTTCATCTACAATTCGTTTAAGTGCAAACGATAAAATACAAGTTAACGTTTATGTTTTAAATGGAGGTGGCCCACTTTTAATGACTGGAGCAGGAGATGAATCTTGGTTTAGTGGTCATTTAGTTTATGCAGATTAATAAAAAAGTTGTTTCATGAAAAAAGTATTATTAATAATTGCCTTATTTTTTAGTTTTAGCATTTTTGCACAAAGTCCACCCGAGGCCATAAATTATCAGGCAGTAGCTAGAAATTTAGCTGGTGTACCAATGGTAAATCAGTCTATTTCGGTACAATACGCTATTTTGCAAGGGTCATCAAGTGGTACTGTTGTCTATTCAGAAACACATGCTGAAACAACTAATCAATTTGGTTTATTTACATCAGAAATTGGATTAGGATCGGTTAATAGTGGTAATTTTTCAACGATTAACTGGGGTAGCTCTATCTTTTACTTACAAGTAACAGTAGATGGAGATGTAATGCCAGCAACACAGTTATTATCTGTGCCTTATGCCTTACATGCAAAAACTGCAACAAGTGGAGTTCCTGGAGCTGATGGTCATAATAGTTTAATTAGCTCAGTTGCAGAACCTGCTGGAGCGAATTGTCCAAATGGAGGATACTTTATACAAACATGGTTAGATTTAAATGATGATGGAGCTTTATCAGGAGGAGAAACGCCAATTTCTTATTATATATGTAATGGAACTGATGGTGTAAATGGGACAAACGGAAATGACGGAGTAGGTATAGCTTCAACTGTAGATAATGGAGATGGTACTTTTACAATAACTTATACAGATGCAACAACATTTACGACTGCAAATTTAACTGGGCCAATGGGACCAGCAGGAGCAAGTGGGACGACTTATTTTCCTGGTAATGGAGTAAGTTTGTCAGGTGATACAATTACAAACCTAGGAGATGCAGATGCTGATCCGAGCAATGAGTTACAAGTATTAAGCATATCAAATGACACATTATTTTTAAGTAATGGTAATAGTGTGGTGTTACCAAGTATTTCAGAAACTGTAACATCTATCCAAGATAATGGAGATGGAACATATACTTATACTGATGAGCTAGGTTTACAAGAAGTAATAAATACGATAGATGGAGATGCAGACTCAACTAATGAGTTGCAGGTATTAAGTATAGTAGGAGATACTATCTATTTATCCAATGGAGGTCAAGTAGTATTACCCCCTGCTTCGAGTGATACTGATTGGACACAAGGTGCAGGAGTTATCTATAACACAACTGATATGGTAGGTATAGGAACATCTACGCCAACTTCACCTTTAACAATTCAAAAAGCTGTAGGAACACCTGAAATCCAATTTGTTGGCCCTAATACTGCATTTGCTGACATTGCTTCACAAAAAGTTTTAAACATTAGATCAAATGGAGTTGACCCATCAAATTTTACTCAATTAGTGCTGGATACGGGATCTATTAAAGTTCATGGATTAGGACCAACTCAAACAGAATTTAATGTATTAGGGACTACATCAACTACCAATTTAAGAGTGACAAATGGCGCAGGAAATATTGGAGATGTTTTAACTTCTGATGCATTAGGTAATGCTACTTGGCTAGCACCAGGAGCTACAGGAGACAATTGGGGGACAGATACTGTTAATACAGTTGGCCCAAATCTTTTAGGAAATGGTACGACAGGAAACCCTTTACAAGTAATTGATAATGACACATCATCAACGAATGAATTACAAGACCTTACTATTTCCGGAAATACTATTAATATTTCTAACGGAGCAGGAGCATCTATTTCAAGTACTTTTCCAACAACCGGAGATATGTTATACTGGAATGGTTTAAATTGGATAGCACAACCTATTTCTGCAATAAACATTAACGATGCCGATTCAGACCCTTTGAATGAAATTGAGTTGCCAGCAACAGCAATATTAAACCAAGTTCTGACATGGAATGGTACTGCATGGGTTGCACAAAACCCTGGAGCAGGAGCAGATAACTGGGGTTCACAAACAGCAATTACAGATGGAACTAGTATTACCGGAGATGGTACAGCAGGCTCACCCATTACACTAGCAGCAACTATACCAACCAATACTAGTGATTTAACAAATGATAGTGGATTTATAACAAGTGCTGACGATGCAGATAATGATCCAAATAACGAGATAGAATTACCAGCTACGGCAGGAACTAATGAGGTGTTAACATGGAATGGGAGTGCATGGGTAGCGCAAGCTCCAGGTGCAGGAGCAGACAATTGGGGTTCACAAACAGCAATTACAGATGGAACTAGTATTACCGGAGATGGTACAGCAGGCTCACCCATTACACTAGCAGCAACCATACCAACCAATACTAGTGATTTAACAAATGATAGTGGATTTATAACAAGTCCTGACGATGCAGATAATGATCCAACAAATGAAATAGAGCTACCTGCAACTGCTAGTACAGGAGATTTATTATACTATAATGGAGTAAGTTGGATTGCAAATCCAACGCCTCCAGACAGTGATAACCAAAGTTTAACTTATGTTTCTGGATCTCAAAATTTATCAATTTCGGGAGGAAATTCAGTAACCCTAGTTGTTGATGATGCAGATGCTAGTTCTACAAACGAAATTCAAACTTTATCTTTTGCGAATCCGAACTTATCTCTTTCTAATGGTGGAGGAACTATTGATTTGAGTGGACTGAGTGGTTCAACTCCATGGACTGAAACAGCTACAGAAATTTATGCTACAGATATTTCAAAACCTATTGGAATTGGTTTAACAACCCCAAACGCTCAATTCAAAGTTCATTTACAAACCACTGGAGAAAAAGGGATGTATATTGATAATGCTTACAATGGAACTAATAGTGCTTATGGCCTTGAGGTTTATAACAACAATGCATTTAGTGGTATAAGATATGGAGTTTATAGTCAAGTTAATGGAGGAGGAAGTGTAAGTCAAAGCGGTTACGGAGGTTATTTTAGTAGTACTGTATCAAATACAGGGAGTACAAACTACGGTGTTTATGCAAGAGCTGCTGGAGGTAACACTAATTATGCGGGATACTTTGCAGATGGTGATGTATATATTCAAAATGGATTAACACTACCTAGCGGTGCTTCTAATGGATTTGTTCTAACTTCTGATGCTGCGGGTAATGCAACATGGCAAACACCAACTGTAGCAACATCCTTATGGACTGAAAGTGCCGGGAAAATATACCCTTCAACTTTATCAAATTTTGTCGGTGTTGGAACAGCTTCTCCAACAGGGAATCTTCATGTTTATGGAAATAGTCCAACGTTATTTATTCAAGATTCACAAACTACGTCAGCGGCTTATCCTTCATTAGAGTTAGGAAACACTAGTGCTGGGTCTTTTAACTCTCAAGCATCTATATCTGTTCCAGGATCGGGTGATTATTTACAAATTGCAGCAAATGATGCAATACGTTTTAATACCAATTTTACTGAAAGAATGATTATAACTAATTCTGGAGATATTGGTGTTGGAACATACCCTTCTGCTAAACTACATTTAGATGGAACTTTAAGGTTAGATAATTTATCAGTAACAGCCCCTGCAGTTGGCGCAGTATTAACTAGTATGGATGCGCAAGGAAATGCTGAATGGCAACCATTACCAACTGCTCCAGCTACTTTTTGGTCACAATCAGGAAATAATATTTACCCTACTACAATTGCAAACAATGTAGGTATTGGTACTGCAGCTCCTGCTTCTTCATCAATGCTTCATGTTTTAGGAAATGCAAATGGTAGCACTGTATATATTCAAGATGAAGGATTGAAAAATGGTTCATTACTTTATATGGGGTCTAATTCAACTGATGGAACAGCAAATAATAGTAGTCACATGATTAATATTAATCGTACAGGAGCCAATGTAGGTAGTACTCATACTGCTTATGGTGTAAGAAGTAGTGTTACCAATACTGGACCATCAAGTATTAATATGGCGGGTTATTTTAGTGCGGCTGGAGCTACTACTAATTGGGGTGGATACTTTGCAAACGGTAATGTATATATGAAGGATCATTTATCAATAGGCTCTATTGCAACAAATGTCTCTAAAGTTTATATACTTGACCCTACTGACGGAGGTGTTTCTTTAGCAATACAGAATGAAACAGATGGAGCTCCGGGTATATTGTCAGGCTCTCTTGGTGCTAGAATAACTGTTTCTGCAGGAGGTACTCAATCAGTTACAGGTATTCAAGCATCAGCAACAGGTACTACATCTAGTAATGTTACTGGTGGATATTTTGCATCAGAAGGTAGTGGTTCAGGATTTAATAGAGGATTAAATGCTGTAGCTAGAAATAGTACAGGAACAAATTATGGTGTTGATGTTACTGCAGCGGGTAATTTTGGAACAAACTATGGTATGCGTATTACAACTGGTGGTACTCATACTGGTGCCAAATATGGATTACGCTTAGCAACTAGTGGTAATGGAACCAAATTTGGAGTTTATAGTTCTGGTGAAGACTATAATTATTTTGGTGGTAATTTGGGTATTAAACAATCTAATCCTGGAACTTCATTAGAAGTAAACGGAGGTGTTACTTATGCTCCTACTACATATGCAGCAGGAGCTACTTCATTTACACTCCCTGTTGGAGATAGAAGTTTTATTCGTGTTACTACAAGTTTTGGAGGTGCAACGATGTTAGGTATTGATAATGGTCTTAGAGCTGGACAAATGTTAATCATTGAAAATGTAGGAAGTTATCTTTTAACAATTAATGATGATAAAGCGAATGCTAACTTAGCTGGAAACGCATTATTGTATACTGGAGACACGATGACTCTAATATGGAATGGTTCAAAATGGATGGAGTTGTCAAGATCAGATAATTAAAAGCTAAAAAACAAATGAAAAAATTACTATATATATTTATACTCTTTAGCTTTACTGTTAATGCTCAAGTTACTATATCGCGTCAAGTTATAGGGAGTACGGGTAGCTATCAAGTGGGAACAACAATGTCACTATCTTCAACTGTTGGAGAACCAGCTGTGCAAACTTTATTTTCAGTTAATGGAATATTAACTCAAGGGTTTCAACAACCTAGCATGAATGTTGATTCAATTGTTACCTACGAGGTAATAAATGAAAGTTGTAATGGAGCATCAAATGGATCAATTTTTATCAATAGTGTTCTTGGATGTGCGCCTAAAGCAGATGGAACTTATAGTTTATTAATCAAAAATGTTACAGACTCTTCAGATCAAGATAATCCAGCACAACTTCCAGCAGGAACTTATAATGTTAAAATTATAGGTCTAAATGGTTGTTATTTCTTTCAATTAATTACTGTTGGATTGGATAGTGAAGAGGATTGTAAAATCAAATTTTACTCAGGGATTACACCTAACGGAGATGGTAATAATGATTTATGGATAGTAGATAATATTGAACAATTTCCTGAAAATGAAATTAAAATATTTAACCGATGGGGAAGTATTGTATGGGAAGCTTCAGGATATAATAATGATGACGTTGTGTGGAATGGTAAAAATAATAGTGGAAATGATTTGCCTGATGGCACCTATTTTTATGTGGGAACGATAGATGGAGAAACTTATAAAGGCTGGGTAGAAATAACAAGATAATTTAAAACGAATGAAAAAAATAGTATTAATACTAACATTGCTAACTAGTTTACAAAGTTTTGCTCAGCAAGACCCCGTTTATAGTTTGTATATGTTTAACCCTCTAGGTGTAAATCCTGCATATGCAGGTAGCCGAGAAGTATTAAGTGGGGTTTTAATTCATAGAAGTCAATGGGTTGGTTTTGATGGAGCACCTACAACTCAAGCATTTGCAGTTAATAGTCCATTAAAAAATAAAAGTATGGGTGTTGGTTTGCAAATTATTAATGATGCAATAGGGCCTAGAAATGTACTAACAGCAACAGGAACATACGCTTACCGCTTAAAAATTGGAAGAGGAAAGTTAGCTTTTGGTTTAAAAGGAGGAATACAAAATTATAGTTACGATTGGGCTAAAATAGAATATAAAGATGAACAAGATGAAATTCCAAATAATGCTGCAGGTAGTTTTATAATACCAACATTCGATTTCGGTATTTATTACAATACAAATACATTTTACGCAGGAGTAGCAATAGACCATCTAAACCAAGCTCAATATAAAGTTTCATCATCCTTAAGTACAGAAGATAATCCGGCAAAGGTTTATTCTCACCTTACAGCTACTGTCGGAAAAGCATTTGTATTAAATTCTAACCTAGTGCTAAAATCATCTGCTTTAATTAGAGGAGACGGACAAGGAAATGGCAATATTGATTTAAACGGAAGTGTTTTAATCAAACAAACATTTTTAGCAGGGTTAACCCTAACTACTCGAAATAGCATTATTGTGCTTACCGAGTTTAATATCAATAAAAACTTTAGAGTAGGATATGCCTATGATCATAATTTTAGTGACTTAACCAGCACCGCTGGATCTGGTTCGCATGAAATTTTTATAGGATATGACCTAAGTTTATTTAAATCAAAAGTAATTTCGCCAAGATATTTTTAGTGAAGAATGAGAAGTAAAAATTTTAAGTACGTTTTAATATTTGGTGTTATAAGTTTCTTTTTTGGAAACTATGCTTTTGGACAGCTAAGTAAAGCAAACACCTATTTTGAGGAAGGTAAATATGCTGATGCTATTGTATATTATGCAAAGACATTAAAAAAGGATGCGAATAACATTGAGGCTACAGAAAATATAGCTTTTTCATACCGTAAGCTTAAAGACTATACAAATGCTGAAACATATTATGCTAAAGCAGTAGAGCTAAATCCTGATGAAAGCGCAAATTATCTCTATTATGGTCAATCATTAAAAAACAATGAGAAAGTAAGAGAGGCCAAAATTCAATTTGAAAAGTTTTTAGAAAAAAACCCATCAAGTTTAATAGGAGAATTAATGGTTCAATCATGCTTAGACATAAAAGACTGGGAAGTTGATCCAAAAGAATTTACTGTTTCAACGGTAGAAAATATTAATTCAGAAAACGCAGATTTTTGCCCTTTAATTTATCAAGATGGAATTGTGTTTGTTTCTGAAAGAGGAGCCGACTTGGTAAATGAAAATAATTTTGGAGCAAACAATAAGCCTTATTTATCTATATTTTATGCCAAAGCTTCAAATTCTTATAAGAAAGCAAAACAGTTTTCTCATCAATTAAATTCTGTTTATCACGATGGCCCAGTTTCTATTACAAGTGATAATAAAACAATTTATTTTACAAGAGCTGAAAAGGAAGAAAGAGGGAAAGATTATAGTAATAAAATAAAAATTTTTACTGCTGATTTAGAAGGAAAAAAATGGAAAAACATTAAAGAATTTAAATACAGTAGCAATAAGTATTCTGTAGCTCATCCTTGGGTTTCTGAAGATGGAACTAAACTGTTTTTCGCATCTGATATGCCTGGAGGGCAAGGGAAAATGGATATTTATGTTTGCAATAGAGAGGGAGATGACTGGGGAGAACCTATTAACTTAGGTAAGGAAGTAAATACACCTGAGAATGAAGTGTTTCCTTATTATAGAAAAGATGTATTATATTTTTCATCTGACGGACTTTCGGGTTATGGAGGAATGGATATTTTTTCAGTTTTTTCAACAGATAATTGGACTAATCCTAAAAACCTAAAAACACCTTTAAATTCTTCAAAAGACGATTTCGGAATCTTTTTTACAGACGATGAAAATGGTTATTTCTCATCTGATAGAGAGGGTGGAATGGGTAGTGATGATATTTATAAATTTAACTACCAAAGTATAGAACAGCAAACATCAATGACAGGTTTATTAGAATATGATAAATTACCTGCTTCTAACACTGAAGTTTCTTTATATGACGAAAATGACGAGTTATTACAATCTGTAACAACAGATGAAAATGGAAAATTTAAGTTCAATAAGTTGAAAATGGATGAGAGTTATTTCTTAAAAATAAATGAAGAAGATGAAAGCTTATTGGATAAAGCAAAACTTTATTTAACGAACTCTAATGGAGAAAAAGTACTCTTAGCAAACGATATTGGTAAAGGAAAATATAACTTTCAGGCCTTACCTTATGATAAATATGATGAATTGCCACTATTGGAAGAAGAAGATGAAAGCTTGTTAACAGTTAGCGTTTTTGGTCAATTATATCAAAAATTACCTGGTGATTATTCAGGAGGAATGGAAGTTTGGGTGGTTGATGATGAAGGAAATATTATTGGAAAAGCTAAAACAGATAAGGATGGTAAGTTTGTTTTTGATAAGCTATCACCTGATGAGCAATACTTGTTTAAGTTAGCTGAAGATGATTCAGAACTGAATTTAATTATTGTTGATGAAAATGGGAGAGTGTTAGAGGCTGCTAAACGTTTAATTGATGGAAAATATAGATATGTAAGGCTTAACAGTGAGCAAAATATGATTACCCTTATTAATGAACTTGATGAGGTAATTAAAATTGCTGAAAACGAAAATTTTGTAATTTCAAAAATATTTTATGACTATAAATCTTCTGATGTTAATGCCATGGCGGCGAAAGAATTGGATAAATTAGTTGTTATTTTAAATAAAAATAAAGGAGTTAACGTTGAATTAACTTCTCATACCGATTCAAAAGGGAGTGACGATTATAACTTAAGACTTTCTCATGAGAGAGCTCAAAAAGCAAGAGAATATATTTTACAAAAAGGAGTTAACAGTAATAGAATTACGGCTAAAGGATTAGGAGAAACTCAACCAGTAGCTGCTAATGAAAATGAAGATGGAACTGATAATCCTTCTGGAAGAGCAAAAAATAGACGAACAGAATTTAAAATAATTAAGAGCCGTTAAAAATTGAAGCAATTATTCTCATTTATTGTTTGTTTACTTATTACTTTCTTTTGTAAAGCACAACAAACTAATATCAAATTTTCACATCTAACTTTAAAAGATGGTCTTTCGCAAAGTGAAGTATTAACCATTTTACAAGATAAAAAAGGGTTAATGTGGTTTGGAACACAAGATGGATTAAACCAATATAATGGGTTTGAGTTTAAGGTGTTTTCTAGTGATATTACAGATTCAACAACCATTTCAAATAGCTTCATTCACCAAGTTTATCAAGATAGTAGTGGATTACTTTGGCTCGCAACAGAAAATGGATTAAACATATACAATATAGAAGAGCAATCGTTTGAAAACATTATTGCTAAGAACACTTTAGGTAAATCTAAAAATAATGTATGGTCTATAGCAGAAGATGAAAAATACATTTGGGCAGGAGTTGAGAACCAATTAATTAAAATTGAAAAATCTACAAAAAAAATAACACCAATACCTTTGTCATTAAGCACAAATGCAAAAAACCTAAAAATTAGAAAAATAAAGTTTATTGAGAAAACAACTTTGTTTATTGCTACAGAAGGTAATGGAATAATAAAGCTTAATACAAAAGACAATTCTTCGACTCACTATTATTCAGAAAATAGTGGGTTGAATAGTAATACAACTTTTGATTTCTATAAGCATGCCGAAAATCAAATATGGATAGCGACAAATAGAGGGATTTGTATTTATAATACTAAGTCAGATAAAATATCTCGACATGCTATTTTAAATGCACGAATTAGTAATGCAAGCGTAAGTACAATCTTTGAAGATAAATCTGGAATTATATGGATAGGAACAGAAAATAGTGGGCTATATAAGTTTAAATTTTTAGAAAATGTTGATCATTATTCATACAATGCTACAATTGGAACAAGCTTAAGTAGTAATAAAATAAATACAATTTACGAAGATAACACAGGGATTATCTGGATTGGAACACAATCTGGTGTGGACAAGTTTGATAAGCAAAAACAATATTTTAAACATTATCAGCATTGGCCAAACACTACACATACTATAAATAGTAATATGGTTTGGTGTATATTTCAAGATGATGCTTTTAAATCAACTCTTTGGGTAGGTACAAATGAAGGGGTCAATATCTTTGATAAAGAAACTGGTGAAATGATTTCATTAGCACCAGATTTTTCTAAATCTAACATTCAAAAAAACAATAGTATTTATTCTGTGTTTAAAGACCATACAGGCACTATATACTTAGGTTCTGATGGTGGTTTGTTAACGTATACAGATGGTAAATTAATACCAATAAAATATTTAAATGGGGAAAACAAAAGTAGAACCTATACTATCAAAGAAGATAAAAGACATCGCCTATGGTTAGGTACAAAAGAAGGTTTGGTTGTTGTAAGCGCTGACCGAAAAACATTTAAATTATATACATCTTCTAATCAAGAATATAATTTAAAAAATGATGTTGTTCGATCTGTTTTAGAAGATTCTAAAGGAAATATTTGGTTAGGTTCTGATGGAGGGGGATTGGTAAAAGTTATTGAAGAAAACGATAGCATTTATTTTAAATCCTATTTAAACAATCCTGCTTATCTTAACTCTTTAAGTCAAAATAGTGTATTAGTAATTATTGAAGGAAAAGAGGATATACTTTGGGTCGGAACTTTTGGGGGAGGATTAAATAAATTTAATACTAAAACAGAAGAGTTTACTAGATTTACAGAAAAAGAAGGGCTTAGTAACAATGTAATTTATGGTATTATAGCTGATGATAGGAATTATCTATGGATATCAACAAATAAAGGTGTTTCTGCTTTTAATTTGGAAACAAAAACGTTTTATAACTATGAAGAAAGTGATGGGCTTCAAAGTAATGAGTTTAATACGGGAGCCTATTATAAAAATAGTTTAGGAGAAATATTTTTTGGAGGAGTAAATGGATATAATTCCTTTTATCCTGAAGACGTTCATAAAAACAAATCACTACCAAAACCTTTAATTACAAATTTTTATTTATTTAATAAGCCAGTTAGTATTGGACCAAACTCTATATTAAAAAAACAGATTTCAGAGTTAGATGAAATCACTTTAAAGTATAAAGAAAATGTTATTTCTTTTGAGTTTGCATCCTTGCATTATGCTTATCCATTAAAAAATCAACATGCCTATATGTTGGAAAATTTTAATGAAGATTGGGTATATATTGGAAACAATAGAATAGCAAACTATACTAATCTCGATCCAGGAGAATATATTTTTAAAGTAAAAGTTGCAAATAGTGATGGTGTGTGGAATGAAACTCCCGCTCAAATTCGAGTTGTTGTTTTACCTCCAATATGGGGAACTTGGTGGTTTAGATCTATAGGCATATTAGTTATTTTAGCGATAATTTATGCTTATTATATCACAAAAATTAATAGGGTTAAAGCTCAAAAATTATTACTAGAAGTTCAGGTTAGAGAGCGTACTTATGAAGTAATCAAGCAAAAAGAAGAAATTGAAAGTCAAAAGCAACTAATTGAAATTGAGAAAGAAAAGGCAGAAAAATTACTTTTAAATATTTTGCCTGAAGAAACTGTTGAAGAGCTAAAAGCAAAAGGAAAAGCTACTGCTAGGCAGTATCGATTAGCTTCCATTATGTTTACTGATTTTAAGAGCTTTACTAAAATTGCTGAAAAAATTGATCCTCAAGAACTTGTTGCGGAGTTAGATCGTTACTTTATTAAGTTTGATGAGATTATTGAAAAGTATGATATTGAAAAAATAAAAACAATTGGAGACTCTTATATGTGTGCTGGAGGTATTCCGATAAGAAATAAGAGTAATCCTATTGATATTGTTTTAGCTGGGTTAGAAATACAACGATTTGTTGCCCAAGATCATATTGATAAGGAAGCAATTGGAGAAAAGTCTTGGGGTCTTAGAATAGGAATACACACTGGTGAAATTATTGCTGGAGTAGTGGGGATTAAACGTTTTGCTTATGATATTTGGGGTGATAGTGTAAATATAGCAAGTAGAGTAGAAGCGTCTAGTGGAGTAGGAATGGTTAATATTTCGGGAGCTACATATAATTTAGTTAAAGAGTTTTTTGAGTGTGAGTATAGAGGAAAGGTAAAAGCGAAAAATAAGGGTACAATTGACATGTATTTTGTACATCGAATTCGAAAAGAATTATCAATAAATGGAGAGGGAAATGAGCCAAACGAACTTTTCCAGAAGTATGTCGATTTACATATTTATAGCGGAATTAATTACCGTAAAGCAGAAAAGTATATTGTGAATCGATTAGAAAAAGAGTTGCCTGATAATTTACATTACCATGATTTAAGACACACGTTGGATGTTTGTGCTGCAGTAGAACGTATTGCGTTAATGGAAGGTGTTGAAGGAGATGATATTTTCTTGCTTAAAACCGCAGCTTTATATCACGATGCAGGATTTGTAAAGCAATATTCCAAAAATGAAGAAATTGGTGCCGCTTTAGCCAAAGAAGTTTTACCTCGATTTGGTTATACTGATGAGCAAATAGAAGTAATTCATCAGTTGATTAATGCTACAAAGGTTCCTCAGCAGCCTAAAAATAAATTAGAAGAAATTATTTGTGATGCTGATTTAGATTATTTGGGCGGTGATGATTTTCATTTAATTGCTGATAAGTTAAAAAGAGAATTAATGGAAAGAGATATGGTTCAAACCGACAAACAATGGGATGAGCTTCAGGTTAAGTTTTTAGAGCAGCACAGGTATTTTACCAAAACAGCAATAGAATTACGCAGAGACAATAAAAAAGCTCGCTTAGAAGAGGTTAAGGCTCGTTTAAAAACTTATAAGGATTAGAACTGGAATTAATTAAAACAAAGAGGCCCTTCAAATTTGAAGGGCTTCTTTGCTTTATATATTTAGTATTTATTTCAATACAATTTCATCTGCTCTTTTCATGTATTCTTTATAAGTGGTTTTCTTATCGGCTTCCCACTGGTAGTTACCAAACATTTTACCTGTAATTCCTTTACCAAAGTACTTCTCAAACATACGATGTAAAACTACATCATATTTTCTGTGGAAGTTTACCCAACAGCCATTACAATTGTGTTGGTAATGTTTTTGAGTTTTTTGAGTTTCTTTATCGTTTATGATCTCATCTAAAGAGCGTTCAAAAAGGTTTCCAATTTTTACATCTAAATTTTGGCATAACGGAACATCTCCATTTGGTAAAATACTTAATGAATCGATAATACTATTACACGACATTTTTAAATCGCCCTTACGCCATTCATCGTATAATACTAAGAAATCATAATTCTCTTTAAATTCTTTAATAATAGCTGGTATTTTATCTTTAAAATGTTCGTCTTTTAAGTCAGTAGATAATGGTCTGTGAATTTCTTCCTTTACTTCAAGAGCAGTATCGCCATCTACATAATTTGGAACTTGCTTTTCAGCTGTTTTTGTAGCAATTCCTGTTTCATGTGCTTTATCATCAGTATCAAAAAAGCTCATGTCATTATATACCCCAACGCGCATATCAACGCCTTCTCTTTTACATACTTCAGCAACGTGTCTCATGTCGTCAAAGTTGTTGTAAGGCGATAACGTAAACATTGTAGAAATTGGCACAACATCTTTTAAAGATTGAATTACTTTTATTACTCTATCATATCCATCTTTACCTCTCATGTGTTTGTATGTTTCAACATCTCCATCTAATGAAATGTATAAACGCTTTGGAGGGAATTTTTTAACGGCTTCAATTAAATTGTCTGGCTTTAAACAATTAGAAAGTAAATCGAAATTAGGGTGATTTTTAGTAAACCATTCCATGATTTGCAAAGCTTCTGGATGAAGTAAAAACTCTCCCCCTTCAAGCCCAATAGCTGTATCTTTAGATATTGCTTTGCTTTTCATTATTTCTTTTATCTTTTCAAACGAAAGATATTTTACAGGTCGTTTTGCCCAAATATTACAATGCTTGCAACGTGAATCACAAAGATCAGTTGCATATATCATTAAAGTAGCTAATTTTCTAGGCCCAATATTTGATTTATTGTTGGCAAATTTTTTAGCCCTACTTACGTAATCCTTTAATCCGTACATTCAATAATTTTATTAAAAACCCAAATGTACTAAATTTGATGCAATTCAGAATGGTTCAAAATAAGCTAAATGGAAGCTTTTTATACTTTGGGAAGTTCTATAAAAAATGAAGTGCCAACATTTTCGATTGTATTAAATGTAATTGTACCATTAGCATTTTCTATTATATTTTTAACCATAGCCAACCCTAACCCCATTCCGGTTGATTTAGTTGTAAAATTAGGAGTGAATATTTTACCTTGTTCATCTTCAGGAATACCCTTGCCATTATCTTTAATTTCAAGCTTGAAGATATTTGTATTTTCAGTAGAAATTATTTCAATAACACCATCTCTATCCAAAGGAATAGCTTGAATAGCATTTTTAATTAAGTTAGAAAATGCTCTATTCATTTGGTCTTTATCTGCATTTACAATAATTGCTTGGTTAATATTGTTTATGTAGCTAATTGTAGTTTTTTTATCTTGGTATAAATCAATACAAGTTTCTATTATTTCCGAAAGGTTTACCTTTTCTTGTTTTGCTGTCGGCATTTTAGCAAAATTTGAAAATTCATTCGCAATATTTGTCAAAGTATCTATTTGTTCAATTAAAGTTTTTGCAGTTCTTTTAACACGCTCTGCAACATCATCAGGGTTATCTGTAATCGACCGTTCTAGGTGCTGAATACTTAACTTCATTGGTGTTAAAGGGTTTTTTATTTCATGAGCAACTTGTTTTGCCATTTCTCGCCAAGCACTTTCTCTTTCCGATTTTGCTAATAAATTTGCACTTTTTTCAAGTTCTAGCACTTTGTTATTATATTCATGAACTAAAGACCCAATTTCATCATTTGATTGCCAATCAATAAGGTCATTCGTTTTACCAAACTGTAAAGCACTTATTTTTTCTTTAATTAATCGAACAGGTTCTGAAATGTAATTTGCAAAAACAAATGCAATTATCGCAGAAATTAAAAATAAGAGGGTATAACTATTTATTAAGGTTGTAAAGAAGCTTGAAAATTCAGTTTCTAATTCGTTTTGTTTAGAAAAATAAGGCAGATTTAAGTAGGCAATTATTTTGTTTTTTTTGTTTCTAAAAGGAACATAGGCAGATAAATAATTTAATGAACTAATCGTTTCATCATGAATAAACACAGATTTTTTTTCGTTGTTT
This sequence comes from Vicingus serpentipes, assembly GCF_007993035.1. Taxonomy (NCBI): domain Bacteria; kingdom Pseudomonadati; phylum Bacteroidota; class Flavobacteriia; order Flavobacteriales; family Vicingaceae; genus Vicingus; species Vicingus serpentipes. The sequence continues at coordinate 202,874 of NZ_VOOS01000005.1, read as the reverse complement.
AATGCATAATAAGCATCAGGATTAATTTTATCGCTTATTAATCCTCGCTCAATAATTTCTGGTCGAGAGGTAGAAATTAAATTTCCTTTTATGTCGTATAAATTAATGTCAACATAAAAAATGTTTGAAAATTTAATCAGTTGATAATTAATAAATTCAGTCAAGTTCGTTCCAAGTTTTTCTTCATTACCAAAACTGTTTTCTAGCTCAATTAAAACAGATTGAACTTTTTCTTTTATCGATTTTATATTTTTATCTGAATATTGTTGTTTGATGTAGTATGAAGTTCCCCAACCGAAAAGAAGAAAAGAGATAAAAGTGGATATGGTTACAAATAACTGAACTTTAGTACTAAAACTGGTTGACGTAATTTGCCAATTAAAAGGAGCAAGGTTAAATAATAAACCAATTAACAAAGCAATAAAACCTGTAAGTAAGAAAAAGTAAGAGAAGGTAGTAACGTGGTTAAACAATGTTTTAATAGGTGAACTCAACACAACGATAGTGTTTTTGTTGCTTTGATAATACAAATGATGAAAACCTTCTGATTCTGTAACGAAAATTCCATCATCATTAAATCTAAAATTATTATCAACTATTGAGGTGTTATAATTAAACCTACCGACGTGATTGGTTAATTGCCCTTGTTTATATTTTGCAAAAGACTGTTTATTTAAATTTACAGAGATGTCAATTTCTTTTTTGTTTAACAATAATTCAGGATAACCTTCTGTGTTTGAAAGTACTTTAGGTAATAGTTCTATAAATAAATTGGCGATTAAAGAACCGTTTAATTTGATTGTTGCTTTAGCTAAATAACTGCTTATATTTTCTCCTGAGTAAAGAAATGTGATATCTTTATTAGCTGAGAAATTATTTTCCGCTTCTATTTTTTCATTAAAAAAATCGATACAGCTAACTTGAACATTTTCACCTTCAATGATTAATGTGTCTTCGTTTTGACACAGGTAAGTATTTACATCGTATTTTGACCAGTATCCATTAAAGTATTTATCAATGATATATTTATCAAGTTCATTTTTATTTTCCCAATAATTACCAGCCCAATTTGTTAAAACAGTATCTGCCTCAATTTTTAGTTTTAAATTTTCATATAAATATTCTGTTACAGGGTCTTTTTCTTGAGCTAGTTTTTTTAGCAATGAAACTTTAGTAGTTTCGTTTTTCTCCCCATTATACTTTATAAATCCATAAGAAATTGAAAGAGCAATTAATGCAATTACAACAGTGCTTTGGTAGAGGGAATATTTTTTAGTTTTAAATGCAGAAAAAATAAGGATTAAAATTAAAAACCAAGAACTTATTGTCCAGTCGATTTGAAAAAGAAAATCGCCTATAATTACAGTAATTAAGCCAATACACCAATAAATAGAAACTAGCTGGTTGTGCGTAAAAGATGTGTTCCTAAAAGAATCTATCGTGGCTTTAATTAAAACTACAATACTTATAAATAAAAGGATAACAATGAAAATTCCAATAAAGCTAAAAGCACTTAATTCGAGGATATAATTTACATCGAAATTAATATTAGAATTGTTAATTAACCCAACAAACCAATTTGAGATTACTAAAGAAATTGTTGAGGTTAGAATTAGATATAAAAGTGGGTAAAGTTTATTTTTTTTAGGCTGTATTTTAATCAATTTAATCAGAAAAAGGCAAAAGGCAAAAAGTGTAATTGCAGCCAATAAAAAATTACCTAATGAAGGTAAAATGGCAGAATGAGCATATACACTTGGGCTAAATATTTTTTGTAGGTAAAGAGTTGTCGGGAAACTATAAAATGTAAATAAGAAGTAGCTTAAAGCAACATAAATAGCAGCGATTATGGCATTATATTTTTTTAAAGAATTTACTTGTTGCGAAAAGTAATAAACAAAAAGAATGAGCAAGACATATGCACTCAAAAAGAGTAAAACCATTATCCAATTACTTGATTTGTAATTAAATTGAAGTTCATTTAAAGCAAATAAAAACTTCCCTTTTAGTGAGTATATTTTATGTGCTTCTGAATCTTCATGAAATAATAATTCTATATCACTGTGTAAATTAAAGCTTTTATGAAAGGAAGGAGAGAGGTAATTATTTGAGATGGAATATTGATGTTTAATTAATATTAATGCCAAATAAGTGTGTTGTTTATTTTTGGATTTAATATAATGATACCATCCATTTTTTAAATGAATAATTCCTTCATCATCGCTAAATTTTGATAAACTATCTATTGGAGTTGTGGCACTTGTCCAAAAGACAATATTGTCATCTTTTAACACATAAAAACTAATTCCTTGTTCTTCGAAAGAGTTAAAATTTTTGAAAGATGAAAAGTTGTCTTGTTCTGATTTAAGTTCATTAAGCTTGTTTAATGCAATAGTTTCTTTTTGGTGTAAAACAGCATTAAAAGCTTTTATATTAAAGCTAGTAGAGTAAAAAAGATGAGGGAATAACTCTAAAAATAAAAGAATAACGACTCCAATTATTAAATAGATAAATGGAATATAGCGTTGTTTTTTCATTAAAGTAATTGAATTGTGAGTTATTAAACCTCTGGTTCTAATTCAGAATGATTTCAGAAGTAGTAATAACATTGCTTGAGCGCAAAGCCCTATCTTTTAACATTAATTCATATCGAATAGTATCAGACAATGTAAACGGATTGTATAGCAGAAGAACATTAGTTTCTCCTTTTAATGATTTTCCTGCTTCGTTTTCTATAAAAGGTACTCTTAAATGAAAAACAGTAGTGTCGTATTCGTTAGTTCCACTATTGTAAGTAATAATTGGAGATTTTTTCGCCCAACTGCCGTTTAATTTTTCATAATATTCTACAAACAGATTATATTCCTGTTCGCCAGTTGATTCATTTTGTCGAAGACCTAAATCACCATCATTATCAAAGAATTCAAAATTTACAATAGCGTAGCTTTTATCACTCGATAAACTAGCGTTTACAAAAGTAAGTACAGGAGGCTCTGGAGTCTTGTCTTCTTTCTTGCAAGCAAATAATGCTAAGGCAGATAATATGAGTAAGTTTGTAAACTTTTTCATTAGTTAAAATTACCAATAATTTTAAATGAGCCTGATTAAACAAATATTTAAAATTCAATCAGACGAGGAGTTTACACAAATAGCGCTCCAAGTATTTCATTTACAGTATAATGAAAATAAAATTTACCGTAAATTTTGTGATTTATTAAACATTAAAACAACTGAAATTACGAGCATTGAAAAGATTCCATTTTTACCTATCGAATTATTTAAAACCGATCAAGTTATTACTGGTGAATTTAATCCTGCACAAACATTTTTAAGTAGTGGCACAACTGGTCAAAACCAGAGTAAACATTTGGTTAAAGATTTAAAAGTATATGAAGAGAGTTTTGTGAAAGGGTTTAATCAATTTTATGGAGAGATATCAGATTATTGTTTTTTAGCATTATTACCATCATATATGGAAAGAGAAGGCTCTTCTCTAATTTATATGACTGAATATTTGGTCAAGCATTCCAAAAATTCTTTAAGTGGATTTTATTTGGATGAATATGATAAATTAATTCAAACTATACAGCAACTAAAGAAAACGAACCAAAAAATAATTTTATTGGGAGTTTCTTTTGCATTATTAGATTTTGCTGAAAAACATCAAGTTGACTTATCTGATGTTATAATTATGGAAACGGGTGGTATGAAAGGAAGGCGGAAAGAATTAACTCGAGCAGAATTGCATCAGATATACAAGGATAGCTTTAATGTTACAGCTATTCATTCTGAGTATGGGATGACAGAATTATTATCTCAAGCATATTCTTTTAGAGAAGGTGTTTATCAATCACCAAAATGGATGAAGATATTGATAAGAGATATTAACGATCCATTTACATTTTTACCCACTGAAAAAACTGGAGGAGTAAACGTTATAGATCTTGCAAATATTGATTCTTGTGCTTTTATTTCTACACAAGATTTAGGTAAAAAAAATAACGATAATACCTTTGAAATTTTGGGTAGATTTGACAACAGCGATTTACGAGGTTGTAATTTGTTAATCAGCTAACAAATAAATATTTTTGTTTGGTTCGATTTTTGAGTAAATCGAAGCACGATTTAAAACATACTATGATGAAAATAAAAAACTTAACTAAACTATTTGTTATTGCCTTAATTGGTTCTGTAACACTATTAACTTCTTGTCAAAAGTTAATTCCTTTTACGAATGTAGAACGAACAAAGTATAATTTTGATGAGGCTAAGTTAAAAAAATTACAATATTACATTTCAAAAGAAGTAACTCTTCAAAGAGGAGAAAGTTCAGGAGAATCTCAAGAATTGGATGAAGATGGTAAGTTAATTGTATCTACTTCGGCAAGTTTAGACAATATTGCAATTGATGCTAAAACTCCTGGAGTTTGTGTAGGTGTTTTACCTGGTAATAAATTAAAAATTAGTTTCGATCCTTCTGATGATAATAAGTATTTAGTATTTGGAGACCCTAATAATAGAGGTCGATATGAGATAATGGGTGCAGAATGGAACAACGGAAGAGGTAAAATTAACTACGGAGATAAAGTTTATTATATTATGCCAGGAGGAGCTGGAGCTTATTTGAAATTTGAAATGAAAAAAATTAAAGATTACAAAAAATCGAGTACTAAAGTTAAAGGTAGAAAAGTATAATTCAATTAATAAAAAATGCACTGAAGGAGGTTTTATAACCTCCTTTTTTTAGTTTTAAAATATGATAGCAAAAATTAATGAAGCGGTAAATTATATAAAATCCCAAGGAGTAGATTTGCCAGAAGTAGGAATTGTATTAGGAACAGGATTAGGAGGGTTAGTCTCTGAAATAGATGTGAAATATGAATTGGATTATGGAAAAATTCCTCATTTCCCAGTTTCTACAGTAGAATCTCATCATGGAAAATTAATTTTTGGAACCGTAAAAGGGAAAAATGTAGTGGCAATGCAAGGTCGTTTTCATTATTATGAAGGCTATAGTATGGAGCAGATTACTTTTCCTATTCGTGTAATGAAATTTTTAGGTGTTAAAAATTTATTGATTTCTAACGCTGCTGGAGCAGTTAAACTAAACTACAAAAAAAGCACGCTGATGTTGATTACTGATCATATTAATATGTTCCCTGCAAACCCATTAATTGGTAAAAATTATGAAGATTTAGGGCCAAGATTTCCAGATATGAGTGAGCCTTATTCTCATAAATTAAGTAATGAGTTAAGAGCAATTGCTAAAGAAAAAGGAATATTACTGAATGAAGGAGTTTATGTGCCAGTAACAGGTCCAAATTTAGAAACGCGAGCAGAATACAGAATGATAGCAAAACTAGGTGGAGATGCTGTAGGAATGAGTACTGTGCCAGAAGTTATTGTGTCTAACCATATGGGATTACCGTGTTGTGCAATTTCTGTTTTAACAGATGAATGTGATCCAGAAAATTTAGCACCTGTAGCACTATCTGAAATTTTAGCTGCAGCTGCAGTTGCAGAACCTCAATTAACTGCATTGTATGTTGAATTAATAGGAAGATTATAATAAGAGATTCATTACAAAAAAAAGAAAACCCCCAAACATAAACATGTTTGGGGGTTTTCTTTAAATAAACTTATCTTCTATCTCATCAAAAGCTTTTAGTAAATCTTCAAGATGGTCGGAAGTAACTAATTTCATTCTATGGTCTTTAAAGTGAGAAATACCTTTAAAGTAATTGGTATAATGTCTTCTCATTTCTAAAACTCCTAGTTTTTCTCCTTTCCATTCAACTGACATCATAAGGTGCTCCTTAGCAGCGTCAAATTTATCCTGTAAAGATGGAGGAGCTAGATGTTCACCAGTTTTTAAAAAATGTTTCATTTCATTAAAAATCCATGGATATCCAATGCTCGCTCGACCAATCATTATTCCATCAACTCCAAATCGCTCTTTATTTTCTTTTGCTTTTTCAGGGGTTGTTACATCTCCATTTCCAAAAACAGGAATATGCATTCTTGGATTGTTTTTTACATCGGCAATTAAACTCCAATCAGCTTCACCTTTATACATTTGTTTACGAGTTCTTCCATGAATAGATATGGCTTTTATTCCAACATCTTGTAAGCGTTCAGCAACTTCAACAATATATTTGGTGTTTTCATCCCAGCCTAATCTTGTTTTTACGGTAACGGGCAAATCAGTTGACTTTACAATTTCGGCAGTCATCCTTACCATTTTTGGAATATCTTGTAAAATACCTGATCCAGCACCCTTACAAGCTACTTTTTTTACTGGGCAACCGTAATTTATATCAATTATATCAGGGTTAGCTTGAGCAGTAATTTCTGTAGCTTCTTTCATCGACTCAATGTTGTTTCCAAAAATTTGTATTCCTACTGGTCGCTCGTATTCAAAAATATCGAGTTTTTTAACACTTTTAGCAGCATCGCGGATTAACCCTTCAGAAGAAATAAACTCGGTATACATTAAATCAGCTCCATGCTTTTTGCATAAAGCTCTAAATGGAGGATCGCTTACGTCTTCCATAGGAGCAAGTAACAAAGGGAACTCACCTAATTCTATATTTCCTATCTTTACCATTGTAATTTTTAGAAATTCAAAATTAAGATTTAAAATGACATCTAATTCGAGTGTTTTTAATCAACCTTCAATGCAATTGTTTTTAATTGTTGCGTTGTGTTTAGTTTCGGCACTTATTTTTTCTTTGATGGGAGGGTTGGCTGTTATTTTATTTTATGGGTTTGATATAAGTAGTTTTTACGATTATTCAAATCCAAATACAATTGAAGGATTAAAACTATTCCAACTTTTAAGCTCTATTGGATTATTTATTGTACCTCCGATTGTTTATGCTTTAATTACATCTAAATCAATATTACCAGCATTAAATTTAAATCAGGTTTCAAAACCAATAAATTGGGTGTTGGTTTTGTTTATTATGGTAGTTGCTTCACCAATAATGGCTTGGGTGGTTGAGGTCAACGCTCAAATGTCTTTACCTAGTTTTATGTCATCTATTGAAGATTGGATGAAACAAAGCGAGGCTAGTGCAGAAGTGCTTACTAAAGCATTTATTAGTTTTAATGGCTTAGCTAGTTTATTTTATATCTTATTAATTGTGGCAGTTGTACCTGCAATTGGAGAAGAGTTATTGTTTAGAGGGGTTATTCAAAAAATATTTACAAACTGGACAAACAATCATCATATTGCGATATGGGTAACAGCTATTTTATTTAGTGCATTACACATGCAGTTTTATGGGTTTTTACCACGTATGCTGTTGGGTGTTTTTTTTGGATACTTATTGGTTTGGACTGGCTCATTATGGTTGCCAATATTAGGTCACTTTATTAATAATGGGAGTGTTGTTGTTTTAAGTTATTTTTATCCCGAGCTAATGGAAAATACAGAACTGAATGTATTTAATGAAGATGGTAAAACATGGTTGCCAACCATAATAAGTTTTATTTTAGTCGCTGTTGGAATTTTTCTTTTTAAGAAGCTTAATACACAAAAAATAGAAACAGGCAATTAATTAAAATCTTTTGTAACTTTACAATCAATTAAACCCTACTGTTGGGGTAAAAATAAATAAGATGAATACAGTATTATTGGGAATGTTCGGAACACAAGAAATTATAATTATCGCTATAGTTGTAATTTTGTTATTTGGTGCAAAAAAAATACCTCAATTAATGAGAGGAATGGGTTCTGGTATTAAAGAGTTTAAAGACGGAATGAAAGAGGGTGAAGAAGCTGCCGATACTAAAGAACAAGATAAAATTAAATAGTTTTTAAATTGCTATTGTATCAAAAATGCTGATTCTAAATCAGCATTTTTGTTTTTGAATAAATTTTCAAATTACCTTTTTTGGATAAAACTATTCTCCAAAACAACCTTTTTGTTTCATATGAAATTTAATATCTTAATCACGTTCTTATTTTTTTCTTTTTTACTGTCTGCACAATCAGATAGCTTAATTAATGAGAGGTTACAAAATCAAGAATTTGAGCTGCAAGATGACGACCCTGTTTTAGTAATGATTGACAGTATTACTGTTTCGGGTTATTTTGAAACATTGGGTTTACACGATCATTTTGAAAAATCTAATATTTACGATTATGCTATCGATTCAGTTCCTGAATTTGATAGTTTAACCTACGCTACTCGATTTGCAAAATTAAATGCAAATTCACCGTTTAGTTTAGTTTATAACTCTTATATAAAGGGTTATGTTAATTTATATGCAAAACGAAGAAAAAAAACTACCGCTAAAATGTTGGGATTAGCACCTGTTTATTTTCCCATATTTGAAGAAAACCTAGACAAATACAATTTGCCACTAGAGTTGAAATATTTAGCTATTGTAGAATCTGCATTAAATCCTAAAGCAAAATCTAGAGTTGGAGCAACAGGTTTATGGCAGTTTATGTATCAAACAGGAAAAATGTATGGATTGGAAGTTACCTCTTATTATGATGAAAGAAGCGACGTTTATAAATCTACCGACGCAGCCTGTCAGTATTTAAAGAAGCTACACAGTATGTACGATGATTGGGATTTAGCTTTAGCAGCTTATAATTGTGGTCCAGGTAATGTAAATAAAGCAATTAGAAGGTCAGGTGGAAAAACATCATATTGGGAAATAAGAAATTTTTTACCAAGAGAAACAAGAGGCTATGTTCCTGCTTTTATTGCTGTAAATTATGTGATGAATTATGCTGCCGAGCATAATATTAGCCCTGTTAAACCAGATATTAGTTGTTTTAAAGTTGATACGGTTGGGGTTAAAGAACATTTGTCTTTTGCTCAACTTTCTGAAACACTCGAAATTCCAATGGAGTATTTGGAGTATTTGAACCCTACTTATAAAAACAAATTTATACCCGCAACAGATGGGGCTATGACATTGTGTTTGCCTTATGATAAGATGGGTGATTTTTTGACGAATGAACAAGAAATTTATGCTCATAAAACAGCACAAGATATTAAAGATAGTATTGCTGTTGCTCAAAATAAGTTTGTTGAGCCAACTCCAGGAAATGCTATTGTTTATCGAGTAAAAAGCGGGGATGTACTAGGGAAAATTGCAGCAAAATATCATTGTAGAGTCAGCCAAATTAAGGATTGGAATAACTTACATAGTGATAGACTTAATATTGGTCAGAAATTATACATCTACGCTAAGCCAAGTTATGCTGCTCAAAATAAAAAGAAAGCCGAAGTTGATGCCGAAAAAAAATCACCTAACACAATTTCTGATAATAAATACGTTTATTATACAATAAAAGAGGGTGATAATTTGTGGGATATTGCAAATAAATATGATGGAGTTAGTATCGATCAAATTATGCAACTCAATCAAGATGTTGATACAAAGAATTTAAAATTAGGAACTAAAATTAAAATAAAACCAGTTGGCTAGAATAATACAAATACTCATACTAATTGTTTCAGTTTCTCTTTTTTCATGTGAAGAAATAGCCGAAATGAATGAAACTGTTTTACCAAGAGCTTCAGGTAAATCAGGAGAAATGATAATTGTTTCTGATTCTGTTTACTTCAATAACAAAACAGGGGATGCAATAAAAGAAACTTTTACTCAAACACAAGAGGGTTTGCCACAACAAGAACCTCTTTTTAATATAATACATTTGCCTCATCGCTCTTTTGCTCAAATATTTAAAACAAATAGAAATATCGTTATTGTAGATATAAAACCAGAGTATAAAAATAAATTAGCTATAAATACAGATGTTTGGTCAAAAGATCAATTAATTGTTTCTATAGAAGCACCAAATGATAGTATAGCAGCTGAAACAATTCGTAAAAATAGTACTGCACTATTAGATTACTTTAACAGTAAAGAAAACGAAAGGCTTCAGTTAAAGTATAGTCAAAACAAACCTAATCCAGTTTCAAAACAAATTAAAACACAATTTCATTTCGATTTAAAAATTGATGATTTATATCGAGTTGCTAAGCGTACAGATGATTTTTTATGGATAAGAAAGGAGAAATTGGTTGGGGAGCATCCAGTTAGTCAGGGCTTAATTATTTATACTTACCCTTATGTTAGTGACTCAACTTTTGAGGTTGCTAATTTGGTAGAGAAAAGGAATGAATTCACAAAAAATGTACAAGGAACATCAGAAGGGACTTTTATGCAAAGCTATGTTGAGTTTATTCCAAAAGAAAGAGAGATTAATTTAGATGGGATGTACGCAAAAGAATTGCGTGGTTTATGGCATGTAAAAGGAGATTTTATGGGTGGTCCATTTATTAATTACACGTTTGTAGATGAAAAACGCAATCAAGTAATTACAATCGATGGATATGTTTATTGCCCAAGATTTGATAAGCGAGAATACCTAAGAGAATTAGAAGCTTATATTTTATCAATAAAATTAAATTAATCTGTTTTTTCAGCTAACAATTTTTCAATAAAGATATTAGTTTCAGTAGTATATCTTGTATAGTAATTTCCAGTTCCAGGGCCATAAAAACCAGTTCTAATTTTTCTGATTTTACCCTTTCTATCTATAAAAATAGTGGTAGGATATGACATAATTTGATTTAACATTGGTAGCGCTTGAGCAGCATTAATTTTATTAGCTGAACCAGCAATTAAAAAATCATATTTAGCGTTATAAAATTCTGCTACCCTTAAAATAGATTCTTTTGATTTCTCAAAATCATCTGTTTTATCAAAAGACAATGCAATTACCTCAAGTCCATCTTTGTTGTATTTATTGTAAAGCTCAACTAAGTATTTAGTTTCGTCTTTACAGTTTGGACACCAAGGCCCCATAATGTTAACTATTACAACTTTGCTTGTGTATTTCTCATCGGTTAATGAGATGCTATCGCCATTTATATTTGGGAATGTAAAAGCTAACCCTTCATAACCTTTTTTTATATATGTAAGTGAATCGGGGTTTGTTAATTCAAAAGATTCATTTTTTACAGCAACCCAAGGCTCTTGCCAGTGTGTTCCAGACCAGAAAACACCTTCTAAGTTACCATTAATAATTGAAGCTTTAAATAAAAAAGCATGAGTACCATCAAATGTAGAAAGGTATAAATTGTTATTATACATATTTCCTTCTAAGAATCTATAATCACCTGTTTCTGTCATAAAGGTTCCTGTAACATAATTATCTACTTGCTGGAACTGTCCAATTGCTTTGTAGTGTTCATCCGTTCCCTTACTAAAATCGACCTCCCATTTTCCAGTAATATTTACCTGATGATTATTCAGGTTTTTGGGTTCAGGAAAACGGTCTTTTATCCCATATTCTGCTTTAAATGGTATTTTGTAATTTTTATCTTCTTTAAACCAAAAACCATTTATTTTAGTAGGACTTAGAATTTTACCCTCAAACCATGAATTAAAAATAGGGTCTTTAAAAATAATTTTGGAACCTTTTATTTCTATATCTGTAATTTTTATTACTTCTTCTGCATTTACAATATCTATTAAAAATGAAGAGTCATTTTTATTTAATATGAAATCGACAGGCAAAAAATTCTCTTCGGATATTTGTAATTCTAGATGCCAATTACCTTCAACAAGAAGGCTTGAAGAATTTTTAGTTTCGTCTGAACAACTTAAAAGTGGTAGCAATGACAAAAAAAAGTAAAAATATTTTGTTAATTTCATAATTAGCGAATGTAATAAAAAACAGTTACATCCTTAATATAGAATAACATATAGTTATTAAAAACATTTAACAACTATTATATTCAATTTTAATTAGTTTTACCAGATAAAATTTATGAAATGAAAGGACTTTTTTCGATAATATGTACACTATTTGTGGTGTCTGTATTTGGTCAGATACCAACTTACTATAACGATGTTAATTTGACTCTTACTGGAATGTTATTAAAAGCCGAACTAGCTAATAAAATTACCGTTACTCACACTAATGAGTTAAATTATTCTGAAGTATGGACGGCTTTACAACAAACAGATTTAGATCTAACTAACCCTAGTAACGTGCTACTTTTATATGGATATAATGATGGTGATGGTGATCCGATTACCGATAGAACTCGAAATAAAAATAGTACAGGAGGAGCTGTAGGCGATTGGAATAGAGAGCATACTTATGCTCAATCTTTAGCTACACCTGGGATGAATACTTCAACTCCAAATGCAGGAACTGATGCCCACCATTTAAGAGCTTCGGATGTGCAAATGAATGGAAATAGAGGGAACCGTTTGTTTGCTGCCGGTTCTGGAAATGCCGGAAATACCGGATTAAATTGGTATCCTGGTGACGAGTGGAAGGGAGATGTTGCTAGAATGATGATGTATATGTATTTGAGATATCCTTCTCAATGTTTGCCAAACAATGTTGGTGTTGGTACTTCTGTAGCAATAGATCCAGCAATGATAACACTTTTTTTGGATTGGAATGCTGAAGATACAGTATCTGCTTATGAAACAAATCGTAATAATATTTTAGAAGGACTACAAGGAAACAGAAACCCTTTTATTGATAATCCTTATTTAGCAACTATTATATGGAACGGAACGGTTGCTCAAGATAAATGGGATATGACAACTACTATTACTGAGAATGATTTGTCAACTAATTTTATTGTTTATCCTAATCCATCATCAGATGATGTAAAAGTGAAGTTTAACGAAAATACTTCCAAAAATGAGGAATTATTTGTTTACGCTATTAATGGGGTGCTGGTTAATCAATTTTCAAATGAGCAAATAAATACCAAAGAAATTATAGTTAAAGATTTACCTCAAGGAATATATATATTTAAGTATAAAACAGACAAAAATTCCATTGCAAAAAAAGTAGTTATAAATTAAAAAAAGAGCCTCAATTTTGAGGCTCTTTTTTTAATGTCTTATATTATTGATACTATTCGGCAGCAATTTTAAACTTAATTGTGAATTCATCACTAATCATTTTATCTCCTAATCCTTCAAAAAACTTACCTGAACCGTATTTAATATCATATAAAGTTCTGTCTATATTAACTTCTGCAAAAGCTGCAAATTTTCCATCTTTCATTTCATTAGTTGATGTAAATTCAATTGGATGAGTAATACCTTTAATAGTTAAATCACCTGAAACTTTTGATTTACCATTTCCTTCTGCAGTAACTTTTTTGATAGTAAATGTTGCTGAAGTGTGTTTTGCAACATTAAAAAAATCTTCACTTTCTAAGTGGCCTTTTAGTTTGTCTGCCCATTCTCCTTCTAAATCTGTAACAGCAATACTTGCCATATCAATTACAATTGTTCCTTTATCTAAATTTCCATCATGAAAAGAAAGATTACCTTCTTTTATTGCAATTGTACCTTCGTGTTGGCCAGTAACTTTTTTACCTATCCATTCAACAGAACTTACTTTTGTGTTAATTTTCTTTTCACCATGATTGTGTGCACTAACAGTTAAACAACTAATAGCTAAAGTTGTAATACTTAATAATATCTTTTTCATTTTTGTAAATTTTAAATTCAATACAAATATATGTATATACATCTAATGTTTATACATTTTAACGAAAAATTAACTAAAAAATTATTTATAAGATACTTTTTTCTTCCAAACTTGGTATTTATAAACCGTTTGACTGGAGTCTATGTAATAGATATGCTCAATATCAAATACTTTCTTAGGTGTAGTGCTTTTGTTTATTTCTGGATTTTTTTCGCCAAAATATTCTTCTCTAATTGTATAAATATAGATTTCATAATCAGCATAAACCTTAATTGTTTTTGCAATACCTTTTTCAGCAATCAATTGATTTTTTGATTTTCCAACAAATGGGCTGGAATAAGTTTGTGGTCCTTTAGGTGAGCAGCTAAAGATAAATATGAAAAGTATAAATGTAGAAAAACACTTCATTCTCATAAAGGTAACAAATTACATCAATTAAATTTAATTACTTAGTATTCTTTTAGTTACCTCGTCGGTATTGATGTGTAAGTCTTTTAATCCGGGAATAAAAATTTGAGCGACTTTTTTAATTGGATTGTACAAAAGGGAAGAGTTTTGCATTTCTTTATCAATAAAAGGAACTTGCTCGTTTATTACACCAACTAAATTAACTACAACACTTAGAATAAGTCCAAATTTTAAACAACCAAACAATAAGCCTGCAATTCGATTTACAAATCCCAAGGCTACCATTTTTATAACCCTTTGTAGTAGTTTTGCGATTGTAAATACAGCTATTACAATAACAATAAATGTTACAGCAAAAGAAATTAAAGGCATTAATTTTTCTGAGATATCAAAAAGTTGACTTAAATATTCAGCAGATACTGAAGAGAATTTTACTCCACCCCAAATACCAAGTCCCAATGCAATAAATGATGCAATTTCAATTACAAAACCTTTTGAATAGCCCTTGTAAGCTCCCCAAAGTAAAGGAATGATAAATATGATGTCAAAATAATTCATTATTCAAATCTACTTGAGTTATTTGTTGGCAAGCAAACAGACATGATATATTTATTAAAAATGAAATGTTTATACCATAAATAATCTTGTTAGTTTTGCATTATGGATATAGACTTAAATATTGAATGGGTAAAAGTGCAGTTAATGGTACGAAAGAAGTTTGATGAAATATTAGACATTCAATCCATTTTATTTATTATTGGTTTACAAGAGTTGGGAATGAATTACCAAGAGTTTAAAAAAGAACAAAAATTAGATATAATGCATATTGGTGTTTGCACTGTTCTTTTACCTTTTGGTTATTATAAAAAAATTGGCTTAGATAATGAAGGATGGCCACACTTCAAAAACATAAAAAAAATCTCCAACACAATGGTTGGAGAAGAACAAGAATTACTCATGAAAAGAGCAATTATAAAGTATTTTGATTTGTAGTTATTTTACTTCAACTAATTCGTTGTAGTCATTATCTTTACTTCGTTGTCTTACAGTTTCTATTTTAACAACTTTATGTCCACTTAATGAATCTGTTTGAGTTGTAAGTCCACCCATACCATCTGATACTTGAGTAGTTTTATAGTATTTTACATCTACATCTAAAACAGCCGAGAATTTAAAATCAAAACTAATTTGACCTAGAGCATCAGTACTTCCAGTTTTATCCATTTCAATTTCATTTACTGTAGATCCTGTAGCACTTGCATCATCACTTGGCCAAGCATGAACAATAGCCCCAGGAGCAGGAACACCTTGCTCATCAACCACAGTTATGTTTAAGGTAGGAGTTCGTTCTTTTGCACATGAAAATGCAACAATCACGAAAGATAAAAACAATACTATTTTAAAGTTAAAATTGCGTACCATGGGTTAAAATTTTAGAATCTCAAAAAAGCTATTCGTTTAATTTGTTAGTTTTGTAATTAACAAATATAATAATAAAATGTTGATTAAGAAATTATTTTATACAACCTTATTTGCTGTATCGCTGTTACTTAGCGGAGTTGTGGTTGGTCAGAATAAATCGAAGCAAGCTAAAGTTTTAATTTCAACTGAATTTGGGGATATTAAAATTGCTTTATACAATGAAACTCCTAAACATCGAGACAATTTTATAAAATTAGTAAAAGAAGGTATGTATGATGGCACATTGTTTCATCGAGTTATTAATGATTTTATGATTCAAGGAGGAGATCCTGACTCTAAAACTGCTCCAGCAGGAGCGATGTTGGGTGATGGAGATGTTGGCTATACTATTCCCGAAGAATTTAATTCTACACTTATTCACAAAAAGGGAGTGCTAGCCGCTGCTCGTGAGCCAGACAATATAAATCCCTCAAAAGCATCATCAGGTTGCCAGTTTTATATTGTGGAAGGAAGAACGTTTACAAGAGCAGAAATAGACAAGATGCTAAAAGGTAAAAATGCTCGAAGAAAAGAGCCGATAGTTTATACCGAAGAACAATATAAAACATACGAAACTATTGGGGGCTATCCATCTTTAGATATGGATTATACTGTTTTTGGAGAAGTTTTAGAAGGCTTAGATGTGGTTGAGAAAATTGCTGTGGTTGAAAAAGATAAAAGAAATAGGCCTGTAAAAGATATTAAAATGACTATTAAAATAGTTAAGAAATAAGATGAAAGGAAAGATAGCAGAACTCTTAAATGAAGTTGAAAATTTTAATGCCGACAATCAAGAACAAATTGAGGCTTTTAGAATTAAGATATTAGGTAGTAAAGGAGTATTAAAAGACTTGTTTGCTGATTTTAAAATTGTTCCTAATGAGCAAAAAAAAGAAGTAGGGCAGTTAATTAACGAGTTAAAAGAAAAAGCTCAAGAAAAAATTAATGAGTTAAAAAGTAATTTAATAACTACTAATGATAAAGTTGATGATATTGATTTATCTAGACCAGGTTATCCAACACCATTAGGTAGTCGTCACCCAATTTCATTGGTAAGAAAAGAAATAATAGATATTTTTTCTCGAATTGGTTTTACAGTTTCTGAAGGACCAGAAATTGAAGACGATTGGCATAATTTTTCAGCATTGAACTTTCCACCAGAACATCCTGCAAGAGACATGCAAGATACATTCTTTGTTAAGTCTGATGATAAGGAGATGGCATTAAGAACGCATACATCTTCTGTTCAGGTTCGTATTATGGAAAATTCAAAACCTCCAATTAGAACATTGTCGCCAGGAAGAGTTTATCGTAATGAAGCAATTTCTGCTCGTGCGCATTGCTTTTTTCATCAAGTAGAAGGTTTATACATCGCGGAGAAAGTTTCGTTTGCCGATTTAAAACAAACACTATTATACTTTGCAAAAGAAATGTTTGGAGAAAAAACAGAGATAAGATTAAGACCTTCGTATTTCCCATTCACAGAGCCAAGTGCTGAGATGGATGTTTCATGTTCAGTTTGTAATAGTAAAGGGTGCAATGTATGTAAATACACAGGTTTTCTTGAAATTTTAGGCTGTGGAATGGTTGATCCAAGTGTGCTTGAAAATTGTGGAATAGATAGCAAAAAATATTCAGGTTTTGCATTTGGAATGGGAGTTGAGCGTATAGCTATGTTAAAATATAAAGTAAATGATTTGCGCTTGTATTCTGAAGGGGATATTCGATTTTTGGAACAGTTTAAATCAGCTTTTTAATATAGAAAAGATTTAAAAACACTATTTTTAAAGTCCCGTTTTATCGGGACTTTTTTTATGCGCTTAATTTTAAAAAATATAATTTTAGTAGTACTTCTATCGTCGTCAATAGTAATGTCTGCACAAAATTATATTGACAGTATTGCCTCTTCAATTCAAAATTATACAGAAGAACAGCAAATAGAACTATTATTAGCTATTCCTTATGATAAGGTGGTTGCAAACACTTCTGTTGCCGAAAAACTCTATTTAGACGCATTAGGTCAAGCAAAACAATTAAAGGACAAAGAAGCAGAAGCAGATATTTATAACCAATTGGCTTTAATAAATGCTTTTTTAGGAAATAATGATAAACGATTAGATTTTAATTTAAAAGCCATTAAAATTTATGAAGCTACCAATAACAAATCTAATGCAGGGATAACTTATGCCGAATTAGGTTTTGCAATGAAAAGAAGGGACATTGATAAAGCAATTGAATATATGCAAAAAGGGGTTCATTTATTAAAAGAAATAAATGATGAGGTAGCTTTAAATTCGGTGTACGATAATTATGGTATTGTTCAAGAGATCGCAGGAAATGTTGACTCTGCAATTTATTATTACAATATGGCACTAGATTTAAAAAGAAATCAAAACGATAGCATAGGTATTCCTTTCGCGTTAGGACATTTATCGGGAGCTTATTTAGTTAAAAAAGACTATAATAAATCAAAAGAATACTTAGATGAATCGTATGCTATTCGTAAAAAACGAAACGATACCTATGGGATAGCAGAATGTTTAGTGTTGTATGCTGATTTTTATTATGCTCAAGAAAATTATAAAGAGGCTTTAAAATGGTTTGTAATGTGTTACTATGAAGCCATACCAAATAAATATATTCATTTAGGACAATATGCTGCAGAGCATGCTGCAATTTGTTATGAGAAAATAGGAGATAATTTAAATACGGTCAAATTTTTAAAAATTCAACAAGCATTAAAAGATTCATTGTTAAATGAATCAACAAATAATGCTATTGCAAAATTAGAAGTACAGTTTGACACCGAAAAAAAGGAAAAAGAAATTGCTGAACAAAAAGCAGAAATATCGGCACAAGAGCTAAAGGTGAAGCAACGAAATTACATGATGCTTGTTTTGGGGTTAATCGTATTATTATTTTTTGTTATAGCTTCATTTATATACAAACAGCAAAAACAAAAGCAACAACGACTTTTTGAAGAAAACAGATTAAAAGACCAATTGGCTCAAATTACTTTGCAAAGTAAATTACATGAAGAGCGACTTAAAATATCTAGAGATTTACATGATAATATTGGGGCTCAATTAACTTTTATTATTTCATCAGTTGACAACATGAAACACTTTTTTAAATCGGCTGATGAAAAATTAACAGACAAATTAACTGATGTTGCAAATTTCTCTAGGACAACAATTACTCAATTGAGAGATACCATTTGGGCACTGAATAAAGATGAAATTTCTTTTGAAGATTTAAAGTCTAGATTATACAAGTATATAGAAAATGCTAATCTAGCTCAAGAGCAAACAGTATTTAACTTTAATGTGGAGTTGAGTAATAATTTTCATTTAAACTCAATTCAAGGAGTTAGTATATATCGGGTTGTGCAAGAAGCAATAAATAATGCGATGAAATATGCTGCAGCAACAAATGTTTCTTTATTAATCACTGAAAAGAATGATTTTTTGGTGTTATCAATAAATGATGATGGAATTGGATTTAAAATGGCTGAAATACAATTAGGAAACGGATTGGAGAATATGAAAAATAGAGCTTCTGCTATTCATGCAAATTTCGCTATAAACTCAACACCAAAAGAAGGTACAGAAATTATTTTAGAAATACCTATAGCTGAATTTAATTGAACGAAATAAGACAAATGCCGTATAGTTTATTATTGAAAGGCTAAATACCTTTGAAATAACATAAAACTAAAAACATGATAAGAGTAGCAGTAGCAGAAGATAATGGCTTTTTAGCTAAAGCGGTGGAAGAAAAAATTTCTTTTTTTGATGACTTAAAATTTAAGTTTAGAGGAGCAAATGGAAATGAGTTTATAGGTAAGTTGGAACAAGATCATAATGTTGATGTTATTTTAATGGATATTCAAATGCCAGAAAAGGATGGTATTTCAACTACTGAATATGTAAAAAATAAGTTTCCTCACATTAAAATATTAATGCTTACTGTTTATGATGATGATGATAATATTTTTAATGCAATACAAGCAGGAGCAGATGGTTATTTATTAAAAGAAACCAATCCAGAAGAATTGCATAAAGCAATTTTAGATGTTTTAGAGGGAGGGGCTGCTATGACTCCTTCTGTTGCTTTGAAAACGTTAAATATTTTACGTCATCCAGAGAAAATGACAGGAGACAAAGTTCAGCAAGAAGAAATTAAGCTGAGCAGTCGTGAAACAGAAATTTTAGAACAATTGTCAAAAGGACTTAATTACCAGCAAATAGCAGATAATTTAATTATTAGCCCAGCAACAGTTCGTAAGCATATTGAGAATATTTATAAAAAATTACAGGTTCATAACAAAATGGAAGCTGTTCAAAAAGCAATAAAGCATAATATTATACAATAAGTTAATTGAACCTTGATCTACTTTTAACACCACCAAAAGGACTAGGATAAACATATTGTATTGATAGTTCAAAAGCTCCGTTACCACCTGTTGCATTGCTGTAAGAAGAGGTGTTTATGTCGTAACTAAACTCAAACATATAATTAGAGTATTGAGCAAGGATGGTTAAAATTACGGCATCATTCCATCTATAAAATGCCCCGCCACCTATTGCCATTCCTTTAATATTATTGGTGTATGTAGATGAATTTTTTAGAGAATAAAGCATATTAGATCCAAACATAGCCTCATCAATTTCTCCTTGATAAGAATAAAAAATATAAGGAAGTATAGATATTTTAGTATTTAAACCAATTGTAGCACTTGAGTGTCCAATCCATCTATTATATAGATTATCTGTAACTAAACCTTGATTTTCATAGCTAGGTTTATTTATATGGTGAAAAGATAATCCTGAAGTTATGATGATTTTTTCACCAGAAAAATATTTTTCATCATTTCTATAAGTCCAAACTAATCCAGTATTATAATCGGTAGAACCAACAGTAAATTTATCTCCTGCAGCTTCTCCAGTTGAATAATCAGCGTTATAAGAGTAACCATCAAATTGACTTCCCCATTTTAAATCAGAAGTACTTGTAGAGCGTTGAAAATAACCTCCTTGAATACCAACACCAAGTGTGTTTTTTGAATTAAGATTAACATGGTAAGCAATACTTAAATTTGCTTGATTTGTTGTAATGTTTGCTGTGCCGGCTTTGTCGTTAAATAAATAAATACCCCCTGCAAAATATCCAAACTTAGATTGTTTTCCTTTTTTAAAATTCATATCGTAAGATGCCATCATAGTTTTAAATGGTGCATCAGAACTTGTCCATTGAGATCGGTAATTTAGTATTCCGCGTATTTCATATTCTGCTCCAGCATTTGCAGGATTAACTAATAGTGGAGTCATATTAGTTTGTGTTAAATGAATATCTTGAGCATTTAGACTGAATGCTGAAAGAATATTAAAAATAAGGATGATATATAGATGTTTGACTTTCATTAATGTTCTAATATTTTAAATTCGGTTCGTCGGTTTTGTTGATGAGCTTTTTCTTTTTCATCTTCGGTTTTAAGGTTATTAATTTCGGTTTCTAAAATTATTGGTTTAGATTCCCCATAGCCTTTTGCGTTTAGTCTTACTTTGTCTATTCCTTTAGAGGTTAAATAATCAACACAAGATTGAGCTCTGTCTTGCGACAGTTTTAAATTATATCCATCGCTTCCTCTAGAATCAGAATGTGCGCCTAGTTCTACTTTCATTTTAGGGTTTTTGTTTAATAATTCCACAACTTTATCTAATTCATTAAAAGAAGATGTTCTTAAGGAAGATTTATTGTAGTCATAAAAAATATTCATTAACACCACTTTCTTTCCAGCTTCAATTTTATCTAAACCAATGTCTTTTTTAATTTCTTGAAATGCTGCTGTATCAGGTATATTTATGTTTTGAGAGTAAAATAAATAACCTTCTTTTCGAACACTAATTCCATAATCATGACCTGCAGGTAATGAAACAATGTATTTTCCTGTAACACTGTTTGAATGATAAGTAGAAACTAATTTGTTTTCAGTATTGTCAAAAATTTCTATTTGTGCGCTCAATAATTCTTTTGATTTACTATCGTAAACAATCCCTTTCAATAATGTAAGTCTTGGTTTATCATCTTTTACTTCAAAAGTTAATTTATAAATGTCTTTTTTCCCTTGTCCTTCTACTTTTTCGGAAGTGTAATAACCATACTTTCCATTTGCAGATAATACAAAGCAAACATCATCATCTGCAGAATTTATAGGATAACCTAGATTTATTGGTGTTGACCATTTATTTTTTTCAAAAACACTTTTAAAAATATCATACCCTCCCATAGTTTGGTGTCCTTTTGAGCTAAAATAAAGTGTTTTGCCATCAGCATGTAAAAAAATAGCGTCTTCATCAAAAGGAGTATTTATTGTTGCTCCAAGGTTTTGTGCGTTCCCCCATTTTCCTTTTTCATCTAAGTCTGATTTATAAATGTCTTTTCCTCCATATCCACCTGGTCTGTCACTAACAAAATAAATTGTTTTGCCAGTATAAGAGAAACAAGCAGAGGTTTCTTGATGTTTTGAATTTATTGGGTTTGGAAGTTCTTCAGGTTCACTCCAGCTATTACCAGTTCGTTCTGTTACCAAGATATTTCCATCTCCTTTAGCATTGTCTCTGTAAATAAATAATTTCTGTCCATCTATTGATAATCCAACTGTTGCATCATGAAATTCACTATTAATTGGAGAGCTTATATTTACAGCTTCACTCCAAGTCTCATTTTCTTTTTTTGAATAATAAATATCTTCGTAGTAGTCGTCAATTAAGTAATCTCTTTTTCCTCCTGTAGTATTTTTTCTTCTAGAAGTAAAAAACATTTCCGATTCATCAGCAGTAATTACAGGAACATATTCATGATCAGCACTATTAATAAGGTTGCCAACATTTGTAATTACAACTTTAACAGATGAAGCCACTAACTCTTTTCCAAATTCACATTCTTCTATTTTTTTACCTGCTGTTTCTATAGCAGATGAATTTAAGTTTGACCCTTTTGATTTTGCTTTTTTATAGAACTCTATAGCACTTTTAAAGTTGTTATTTATATGATAAGTTTTTCCTAATAAATAGAGAAAATATCCATCCATTTCAGGATTTAATTGATATGCTTTTTCTAATGAAAGTTGTGCTTTTTTATATTCTCCAGTGCGCAAATAACAATCACCTATTTTAGCGTTTAAGTCAGCATTTTTAGGGTTAAAAGTATTTGCTTCCGAAAACTTTTCTAATGCTTTTGAATAGATATTAGAAAAATAAAAGGCATCTCCTTCTTGTATGTTTTTTAAAGCACTTTTCAATCTTTCTTTATCAGTGAAGTTGTTTTTATCAAAAGGAATATTTTGCCCAACTATAAGTTGAGAAGAAAAGATTAATATGCATAACACCAATAACCTTCTCATCTTATTTAAATAATGTTGTATTTCCTTTAATATCAACTTCCACACCATTAACCAATAAAGCTTTTACGGTATATGCATAAGCACCACTATTTAATTCTTTGCCGTGGTATGTTCCGTCCCAGCACCCATTAATTTCGGTAGATTCATAAATTAATTCTCCCCAACGAGAATATACCCTAAACAATACTTCGTCCAAACAATTACTATATACTTTTAAGCAATCGTTGTTGCCATCATTATTAGGAGAAAAAGCATCTGGTACAAATAGTTCCCCACAAATATTTTCAACTTCCACCGTTACACATGCTGAACTAGAACAATTATTTATAGTAACTTCAGCACAATAAACTGTTGTTTCTGTTGGTGTAGCAACTGGATTTTCACAAGTTATACATGATAAATCATTTGTAGGAGACCATAAAAAAGGAGCATCTCCTTGTACTAATAGTTGTACAGATTGACCTAAATTAATCAGGGTATCACTATAAGCATTTATTGAAGGATTAAGAATTACATTTACTGTGATTTTAGCAGTATCACTAACACATGAATTAATAATGCTAACTACCGAGTAAACAGTCGTATCTGAAGGAGAAACAGTTATTGAAGGTGTTATTTCAGTGTTACTCCATAGATAGGTTAAGCCTCCTGAAGCAGTTAATGTAGTTTCTCCATTTTCACAAATTTCTGTTATACCCATTATTGAAGCAGTTGGTTGTGTAGCTACGTTTAATGTAAAACTAGCAGTGTTTTTACACCCATTTGTATTTGTACCCTCTACATTATAAGTTGTATTTACAGTAGGACTCACATCTATTGATGGAGTTAATTCTGTTGTACTCCATTCATAACTATTTGCACCATTTGCTGCAAGTGTTGAAGTTTGACCTTCGCAAATGGTATCGTTTTGAGAGCTTGAAATAGTTATTGTCGGTAAGTTATTTACAACAACATCAATAATCGCTGAATTTGAACAATTGTTTACATCAGTAGCAACAACATTATAAGTTGTATTTGTTGTTGGAGAAACTACTATGGAATCATTTGTACTTCCAGTATTCCATAAATAAGAAGTGCCTCCAGAAGCAGTTAGTGTGGTCGATTCACCATCACAAATAGTATCAACGCCACTAAAATTAATTATAGGTAATGAATTTACAGTTATTGCAAAATAAGCTGTATCGACACAACCACCAATATTTACTATTACAGAGTATGTTGAATCTAAAATTGGTGAAACAACTAAAGAATCGAGTGTAGAACCATTGTTCCAAGTATAAGCTCCACCACCAGAAGCAGATAATGTTGTGGCATTTCCAATACATAAGAAATTTGAACCATTACTTGAGGTAATTAATCCGTTAGGATTGCTTACTACTTGAACTGTTGTAGAAACCGTATCAGAACAATTGTTTGCATTGGAAACTGTAACTATATACGTTGAATCTATTATTGGAGAGACTGTAATGTCTGGAGTTGAAGCTCCATTATTCCATAAATAAGAAGTTCCTCCTGATGCAGTTAATGTTGTAGAGCTTCCACTACAAATTAATGAAGAGCCATTGATTGTAGGATTTGGTAAAGTATTTACAACTACATTGATATTGGTAGAATTACTACAATTATTAACATCAGTAATTGTAACGGAATAAGTAGAATCCAGAGATGGAGAAACTATTATAGAATCATTTGTACTTCCTGTATTCCAAGAATAAGAAATGCCGCCAGAAGCAGTTAATGTTGTTAATTCGCCATTACAAATCGTATCAATTCCTGTAATAATTGGAATAGGAAGTGAATTTACTACAACCGTATAATAAGCCGTATCTAAACAGCTATTTATATTTGCAACAACTGAGAAAATTGAATCATTAGTTGGTGAAACAATTAAAGAATCTAATGTTGAACCATTATTCCAAGTATAAGAATTGCCACCATTTGCAAATAGAGTAGTGCTATTTCCTATACAAATCGTATCAATACCTGATAAGCTTGCTGTTGGTTTAGGATTAACCTGAACAGTTACGCTCGTTGTATCAAAACACCCATTTGCATTTATAGCTGTAACCGTATAACTGCTGTCTGTTATTGGAGTAATATTTATAGTAGCTGAAGTATCTCCTGTACTCCAACTGTAAGTATTTCCTCCACTTGCAGTTAATGAAGTAGAATTTCCTTGGCAAATAATTAATGTCCCTGAAATAGATGGATTTGGTAAAGGATTTACGATTACGTCAATATTGCCAGAATTATTACAACTATTACTATCAGTAACAGTTATACTATAATTGGTATCACTTGTTGGAGACACGAAAATAGAATCATTAGTTGAGGTGTTGCTCCATAAAAATGAAGTTCCGCCAGAAGCAACAAGTAAAGTGGTGTCACCATTACAAATGCTATCTATACCAGAAATAGTAATAAAAGGTATGGGATTTACTTTTAGGATTATACTATCCGAAGTTGTACATCCAATTGTGTCGGTTAATTCATATAAAAGTGTATAATCTCCATCGGTACTACCATTAAAATTGGGCGTTTCACTTGATGATGTATTTAAGAAAGGTTGTCCGTTTCCTGACCAAAGATGAGTAAAAGGAGCTGTTCCACTCGAAACATTTCCGTTTAAACTAATCACTTGGTTTAAACATATTTCAGTGTCAGAAGCGGTAATATTAACAGTAGGTAAAGGGTTTACTGTAACATATAAATTTGCAGTTGAAACTGAGCCACAAACTCCTGTAATGTCAACGGTATAAAGCGTGTTTTGACTAGGATTAACGTTAACAGAGGGAGATGAACTACTTAAACCAGCAGGAGTTGAACTCCATGTATATGTATAAGATCCAGTACCAGTCACTTCAGCATCAAGTGAAGCAGTATCTCCCAAACAAATATTCGTTTTTGTTGAAGTTATTTCGACAACTTGTACTCCGCTTGTAGCGGAAATAGTATATGAACAGATGTCTCCTGCAAAACCATCAATCATAATATAATATTGGTTGCCAGGAGTTAACCCACTTGCTGTAATAGTTTGAGAATTTGTTGTTTCTAAAAAAGTAGATACTGCAGTGAAATTGGTACAATTAGTCCCGCTAAATATTTGCATTTGCATTCCATTTCCATTAGAGCAATAGTTTACTTGAACAAACAATTCAGCGGTTGTTGCATCAGCAGTAAAAGTTAACCAACTATTATTGTCTATTTGTACTGGAGAAACTCCTCCATAGCCTTGACCGAAAGGAGCTGTAGGATTGGAGTTAGCAATACCATTTTGACCAGTACCAGTCATGTTACTTGGAAAATCTACTGTATATGCACTACTTGTAATTCCTCCATATCCATTTAAATCACAAATCTCTTGAGAGTTAGCACAATCGTCATTGTCAGGAGTTGATACACAAATACCAAACTGCCCATTATTATCGTTGTCATATTCCCAAACGCGAATATACATTGTTGCTCCAGGGGTTAATCCAGTTGCATAAATATGAGGCATAAGAATGCCATCCCCAGGCTCGCCATCATCATCACATTCTACTAATGTTAATGCACCACAAGCACCAGAATATAAAGCCATTGCTCCGTCTGCAAAATCAACTGATAGTGTATGAATATCGAGTTCTCCACTTGCTGGTACTATAACAGAGAACCAAACATCACTTCCTAAATAACCTCCATCAAAAGGAGTTGAACCTCCACATCCAGAAGGAGTTGGAACTGAAGAATTACCTGCTCCTGAATTGGTGTAAATTTCAAAATTACAAGAAGGTGTAACTGTAGATAAAGCATAAGCATTACATGGCGTATCGTTTATTGGAGGAGCTAGTCCTGTAACACAAATATTAAAGGTTGCTGAGCCCCATCCTGCACTATAATTATAAACCCGAATAAAATATGTGTTTCCAATTGTAAGTGTTTGATTACTTAAAACTTCATCTCCGTTAGGGCCATTTACATCTTCGCATTGAATTGAAGTCAGTGATCCACAAGTGCCAGTATATAGTTGAATTACAGCGTCATATCCTGTAGTAGGGTCAACTGTAATAGTCATGTTTGTACTATTAGCAACAAACGTATACCAAACATCATCATCTGCATTTCCTCCCCCAGAGCATGATGGTAGTGATTCAGTTGCATTAGCAGAGGAGCCTGCTTGAAATGAACAAGTAGTGAAAGTAGGGTTAATTACAACAGCATTTAAACATTCGTCTGATTGTGAGTATAGAAGTATAGAGAATAAAAACGCAATTGATAAAAGAGTAAAATATTTTATCATAATTATTTAGATTCTTTAGTGAATGATTTTAAAGCGGCTTTATTTTCAAGTAGAATGGCTTTTAATTTTTCCATTGAAAAATATCCTTTTGTTCCACCCTCATAAACTTTTACAGTCATTTTATAGTTCAGCCAATCTAAATTGCAATTGGTAACGTTGTCCAGCAATTTAACTGATGATTCAATAGCGGTAACTTGGTCCTGAGTTTTTAGTTTGTTAATGTTAAAAGAGTAAGTTGTAACTCTTTCTTTAGCAATCTCTTGGGCATTACTTGTATAATAAGTAAAAAGTAACAATATAGGTATTAGAATTTTAAACATAAGAACGAATATTTTTTTAATTAAAATATGCTAAAAGCAGATAAATTTAACAACTTAATAGACACCAATCAAAAAAATATTGTTTCGATTATATTTTTTTAGTGTGTTTTATTTTTTGGGTTGATGCCAAATCCAAAATTTAGTATTACTATAAACTACAATACAGACAATTATTAACACTTTCTGTCAAGAGATAATAAGCTGGTTTTTTTATCTGATTAAAGCCTAAATACGAGCGTTTTTTATGAGTATTTACATATTTAATATTGGTGTTTAAATTCAAAAATATTCAATGATGAAAAGATGTTTACTTATTATTATGCTCGTTACTTTTTGGTTTAGTAATTCAAAAGGCCAAATAAACCCGCAAAGCAGCCCATATTTAGCTGATGGTTCTTATACAGTTGTATCAGATTCAGATATGACGGCTATTTCAGTACCTTTATTAATATATCGTCCTCAAAATCAAGGAAATTATCCTGTATTTATGTTTCAGTTGGGAGCAAATTCAGTTGGGAGTTCAGTTATTAATAGACATACTTACGACTTGTTTATGAAGCATATAGCTTCTTATGGGTTTGTTGTAATTGTAATAGATGATTCTCAAGCGGGTTTTCCAAACGGAGGGTCTTTTACTGCTGCTCATGATTGGTTTAAATCAGAAGTTTCAAATCAAAGTCATTGGCTTAGTTCTTATGCAGATCCTACAACGCTTATTATTGGAGGCCATTCAAATGGAGGGGTTAATGCTTCGGCTTTGTTAGTTAACCGACCTACTGAAATAAGTGGAATTGTTTTTATGGATTCATATCCAAGTGGAGGTATTTTTGGTTTGGGAGCTCACAATGTTTCCAATTATGCCGGTAAAGTATTAACTATGGCTGCAGGAGAGAATGATCCAACATCAAATAAAGAAGGATGGGATAAGTTTTCGAGTTCATCTTGTAAAACATATGTAAATATCGATGGTCTAGATCACGGAGGATTTGGAGATTATGTGCTAGCTAGCCAACCCGTTGGTTCTATAGGGAGAGCCGATGCAACAGCTACAATTAGGCATTTTTTGGTGAGCTGGATGTTGAGTGAATTCAAAAACGATGATGAAGCAGCCAATAATTTAACGAACACATCAAACCAACCTAATACAGTTGCTGAATTTGAAAATAATTGTGGAATTTTTACTTCATTAAACAACTATTCAAATTATGAAGAGTTCAAGGTTTATCCTATTCCTGCCAATGCTTTATTAAATATATCTGCTAAAGATGAGATAGAAAGTATTTCATTATTCGATTTACAAGGCAAACTCATTAAAACTGCAATTGGGAATTTAAATTCGATAGATATATCAGAACTCAATAAAGGAATATATATTCTTCAGGTTACTACTAATTTTTCTATATTTTCTAAAAAAGTGATTAAAGACTAAGACCTGGTTCCATAAAAAAAGTCCAATCATTTGATTGGACTTTTTTTATTTTTTCCTCATAAATAACTGAATAGGAACTCCAGTAAAATCAAAATTTTCTCTCAATTTATTTTCTAAAAACCGTTTATAAGGTTCTTTAATGTATTGAGGTAAATTACAATAGAAAGCAAATGTTGGAGTGTGAGTAGGTAGTTGACTTACAAACTTAATTTTAATGTATTTTCCTTTTACGGCTGGTGGTGGATTTCTTGTTATTATATCTAACATTACTTCGTTAAGTTTTGAAGTAGGTATTTTTTTAACTCTATTTTCATAAACTTTTACAACCTCTTCTAAAGCTTTAAAAATACGTTGCTTATTGGTTACAGAAGTAAATATAATAGGCACATCTGTAAATGGAGACATTCTTTGTCTAATAGCTGCTTCAAATTCTTTTGCAGTGTTCGTTTCTTTATCTATTAAATCCCACTTATTTACAAGAACAACAAGTCCTTTTTTATTTTTTAAAATCAAACTAAAGATGTTCATGTCTTGAGTCATGATACCTTCGGTAGCTTCAATCATTAATAGGCAAACATCAGAGTTTTCTATGGCGCGAATTGTACGCATCACAGAATAAAACTCTAAATCTTCATTTACTTTTACTTTCTTTCTAAGACCAGCTGTATCAATCAACTTCATGTCAAAACCATACGCTGTATATCGAGTTGAAATTGCATCTCTAGTTGTTCCTGCGATGTTAGTCACAATATTTCTATCTACACCAATTAAACCATTTAGTAAAGATGATTTTCCAACATTTGGACGTCCAACAATTGCTAGTCTTAACAAATCGTCATCATTTTCTTCAGGCTTTTCCTCCAAATTATTAACGACTTCGTCTAGTAATTCTCCTGTTCCACTTCCACTAACTGAAGATACATTATATATTTCATCGCTTATACCTAATCCGTAAAAAACACTAGAATCAGGAATACGAGAGGTATTATCAACTTTGTTTGAAACCAATAAGATTTTTTTGTTTGCGCGTCTTAAAACGTTAGCAACCTGTTGGTCTAGGTCAGTTATTCCTAAGGTAACATCTACCACAAAAATTATTAAATCTGCTTCTTCGATCGCAATAATAACTTGCTTTCGAATTTCATCTTCAAAAATATCATCAGAACCTTTAATGTAACCACCAGTATCAATCAACGTAAATTGTCTTCCATTCCAATCAACTAGACCATAATGACGGTCTCTTGTTACTCCACTCGATTCATCAACAATTGCTTGTCTGCTCTCTGTTAGTCTATTAAAAAGAGTAGATTTTCCTACGTTTGGTCTTCCTACTATTGCTACAATATTACTCATGTTCTGATTTTAGATTTTGCAAAGGTACAACTTTAACTGTGCTATTATATCAATTTAATGATTGTAGCCAAAACGTTTAAGCATATTGTCATCATTTCGCCAATCTTTATTCACTTTTACATAAAGTTCTAAGAAAACTTTTTTAGCAAAAAATGTTTCAATGTCTTTACGAGCTAACGTCCCAACTTTTTTTAACTCTTTTCCTTGATGACCAATTAATATTCCTTTTTGAGAATCTCGAGCAACAATAATATTGGCTCTGATGTGTATTATATCTTCTTTTTCTTTAAACTCTTCAATAATTACTTCGCAAGAGTAAGGCACTTCTTTTTTATAGTTGAGTAGTATTTTTTCTCGAATAATCTCGGAAACAAAAAACTTTTCGGGTTTGTCAGTCAAAGCATCTTTATCATAAAACGGTTCTCCTTCAGGCAAAAGTTCTTTTATACGTGCAAAAATGTTTTCAATATTAAAATTGTGTAATGCCGAAAGCGGATAAATTTCGGCTTTAGGTATTTCGGCTTTCCAAAAATCAACTTTGCTTTCTAAAAATGCTTGGTCAACTTCATCAATTTTATTGATTAATAAAATGATAGGAGTGTCTGTTTTTTTAAGGCTATTTAATATGTTTTCATCCTTAAACTTATTTTCTTTTACTTCAACCATAAATAAAATCACATCTGCATCAGTTAAGGCAGATTTTACGAAAGTCATCATGCTTTCTTGCATTTTATATGCAGGTTCTAATACTCCTGGAGTATCAGAAAACACAATTTGATGGTCATCATCGTTTACAATTCCTAGAATTCGGTGTCGAGTAGTTTGTGCTTTTGAAGTTATTATAGATAGTCTTTCTCCCACTAAAGCGTTCATTAGCGTGGACTTACCTACATTTGGGTTGCCTATAATATTAACGAATCCAGATTTATGCATTATTTTTTCGTAAAAGTTTGGATTGCAAAGAAACAAAATATTATATTTGCATTCCTTTAAACGAGATACAATTAGTAAACAATATATCGCGGGGTAGAGCAGTTGGTAGCTCATCGGGCTCATAACCCGAAGGTCGTCCGTTCGAGTCGGGCCCCCGCTACACCGAAAAGCTTCAGAGAAATCTGGAGCTTTTTTTATTTGCAAAAAGATGTCGTAGAAATAAATACACTTGAAATGAAAATCTTAAGTGTATTTATATAAAAGAATCATTGTACAATTATTTTTTCAGTTGTTGAGCCTTCCTTTGTATATAACCTCATAAAATAAGTTCCTGTTGCCAATTTTGTGACATCTATATTTCCTTGAGGAAAGTTTTTTGTTAAAACAACTTTACCGATATTATTTAAAACTTCAATCTGAGTGTAAGTTTTATTTTTTGATAAATAAATAACACCAGTTGTTGGGTTAGGATATGAATTAGACGATAGTGAAGTGGTCTCCTTTACCGAAGTAGAAGTGTTAACGGTTATAGTTCCGAACATTGATCCAGTATGAACACCACAACGATAATCATAGTCTCCAGCTGTATTAAAAACATGTGTAAAAGTCCAAGGAGCACTTGCATTAGCATTACTAAAACCTTCAGGATTTAAAGGGTACGTTGATTGTGATCCATCTATAGAGTGAAACCCTTGAACATTATCAAAAACAACTGTGTCGCCTTGACTAATTAATAGATTTGCTGGAGTAAAACTAAAGTTTTCGATGATAACAGTATGTTTTGTTTGAGCAAAAATTAATGTAGAAGCTAATAAGAAGGAAGATAATAATAGTTTTTTCATAGGTGTTATTTTTTAGTTAAGTGATAAATATACATTATAAATGTATAAATCGATTTTTTGAATCTCTTTAATTGTTTTAAACTTTAATAAATATAGCTATTTTTGTGGTTCAATTTTAACAAAAAAATATGGCTGACGATAGATTTCAAGCTCCAGATTATTTCAATTTAGATGAGCTATTAACAGAAGAACATAAATTAATTAGAGATACAGTTCGTGCATGGATTAAAAAGGATGTTTCTCCAATTATTGAAGATTACGCACAGCGTGCAGAATTTCCAAAACAAATTATACCTGGATTAGCTGAGGTTGGTGGTTTTGGTCCATATATTCCAGAAGAATATGGTGGCCCAGGGTTAGACCAAATTTCGTATGGTTTAATTATGCAAGAATTAGAAAGATGTGATTCTGGTGTACGTTCAACATCTTCAGTTCAAAGTTCGTTAGTAATGTATCCTATATGGAAATATGGTAACGAAGAACAAAGAATGAAATA
Source organism: Vicingus serpentipes (assembly GCF_007993035.1). Lineage (NCBI taxonomy): Bacteria > Pseudomonadati > Bacteroidota > Flavobacteriia > Flavobacteriales > Vicingaceae > Vicingus > Vicingus serpentipes. Next base: position 170,444 of record NZ_VOOS01000005.1, on the reverse strand, counting down.
CCTTCCTAAACTAGCTACTGGTGAATTTATGGGCTGTTTTGGATTAACAGAGCCAGATCATGGTTCAAATCCTAGTGGAATGGTAACCAACTTTAAAGATATGGGCGACCATTATTTATTAAATGGTGCTAAAATGTGGATTACTAATGCTCCAATTGCAGATGTTGCTGTTGTATGGGCAAAGAATGAAGAGGGTAGAATCCATGGATTAATTGTTGAAAGAGGAATGGAAGGATTTACAACTCCTGAAACTCATGACAAATGGTCATTAAGAGCAAGTATAACTGGGGAGTTAGTCTTTGATAATGTAAAAGTTCCTAAAGAAAATTTATTACCAAATAAAAGTGGATTAGGAGCGCCTCTTGGATGTTTAGATTCTGCTCGTTATGGTATTGCATGGGGAGCTATTGGTGCAGCAATGGATTGTTATGATTCTGCTTTACGCTATACTAAAGAGAGAATTCAGTTTGGAGTGCCTATCGCTTCATTCCAATTAACTCAAAAAAAGTTAGCAGAAATGATTACTGAAATTACTAAAGCTCAATTATTAACTTGGCGTCTAGGAGTGCTTAGAAACGAAGGTAAAGCAACGTCTGCTCAAATATCTATGGCAAAGCGAAACAACGTTGATATGGCTTTAAAAGTAGCAAGAGAAGCTCGTCAAATGCATGGTGGAATGGGTATTACCGGGGAATATCCGATTATGCGTCACATGGCAAATTTAGAATCAGTAGTTACTTATGAAGGTACTCATGATATTCACTTGTTAATTACAGGTATGGATGTTACAGGAATTAGTGCTTTTAAAAATGATGGAACTCAACTAGAAGGATTATAATTTTCTAAAATAAATTATTAGAAGCCCGAAAAGAAGTCCTTTTCGGGCTTTTTTTGTTTTTATAATGTCAAATAAAAAAGACTTACCAATTGGTAAGTCTTTTTTTAATATATAACAGTTGTTATTTTAGTTTTTTAATGCTTCAGCACCACCAACAATTTCTAAAATTTCATTAGTAATTGCTGCTTGTCTAGCTTTGTTGTAGATTAATTTAAGATCATCAATCAAATCAGAAGCATTATCAGTTGCTTTATGCATTGCTGTCATTCTTGCTCCATGTTCAGAGGCTTGAGAATCTAATAAAGCCTTAAAAAATTGAGTTTTTAATGACTTAGGAATTAAGTCATCTAAAATTTCTTTTTTATCAGGTTCATATAAATAATCTGTAGCTGAAGAATTGTCTTCTGATGCAGTAGCAACTATTGGTAAAAATTGTTCTCTTTGAACATCTTGTACAGCTGCATTTTTAAATTGATTGTAAACCAAAACAATTTTATCTTGGTGATGATCAGTAAACTGAGTCATTAATTTATCTGCAATTTTAGAAGAATTATCATAAGTTAATTCATCCCAAATAGAATCTAAATGTCTTGGTAATAATGTACCTTGAATTGCTAATTCTGAGTTTTTAAAGGCGTCGTTAATTTTTTTACCAATCGATAAAACAGTAACATTAGCCCCTTTTTTTTGTTCATCTGCAGCAATTGATTTAACAATTTTAATCACATTATTGTTGAAACCTCCACAAAGTCCTCTATTAGAGGTAATACCAACTATAAGAACATTTTTAACTTCCCTCTCTTCAGAATAAATCCCTTCAGAATTATCTAAGCTTGCGCTTACATTTTGAAGAATCTCTTGAAGTTTATTAGAGTAAGGTCTCATTTCTGTAATTGCATCTTGGGCTTTTTTAAGCTTTGCTGCAGAAACCATCTTCATAGCAGAAGTAATCTGCTTTGTTGATGATACAGAAACAATCCTATTTCTTATTTCTTTTAAATTTGCCATTCTTAATAATTTAACAATTTAACGATGTAGCAATTGAATAATTTATACAGTGCTAAATTGTTATATTAAACTTTATATTTTGCAGTTAATTCAGATGCAGCTTTTTCTATAGTTGATGTAATGTTATCATCAAATTTACCTGCTTTCAATAAATCTAAAACATCTCTGTGTTTGTTTTCCATGTAGCTCAAAAATTCAGTTTCGAATTCTCTTACTTTTTCTACTGGAACACTATTGATTAGACCTTTAGTACCTAGGTAAATAATTGCAACTTGCTTTTCTACTGGTAATGGAGCATTTTGACCTTGTTTCAAAATTTCAACATTACGTTTACCTTTATTTAAAACAGACATAGTAGCAGCATCTAAGTCAGAACCAAATTTAGAGAATGCTTCAAGCTCTCTGTATTGTGCTTGGTCTAATTTTAATGTACCTGCAACTTTTTTCATCGATTTAATTTGAGCATTACCACCAACACGAGATACAGAAATACCTACGTTAATTGCTGGACGTACACCTTGGTTAAATAAATCACCATCTAAGAAAATTTGTCCATCAGTAATCGAAATTACGTTTGTTGGAATATATGCAGAAACGTCACCAGCTTGAGTTTCAATAATTGGTAAAGCCGTTAAAGAACCTCCACCTTTTACTAAATGCTTAATTGATTCTGGTAAATCGTTCATTTCTTGAGCAATGCTATCTACATTAATAACTTTTGCTGCTCTTTCTAATAATCTTGAGTGTAAGTAGAATACATCACCTGGATAAGCTTCACGTCCTGGTGGTCTTCTTAATAATAAAGAAACCTCACGGTAAGCTACTGCTTGTTTAGATAAATCATCATAAACAATTAATGCTGGACGACCAGTATCTCTAAAAAATTCTCCAATTGCCGCTCCTGCAAAAGGAGAGTAAAATTGCATTGGAGAGGGATCAGAAGCATTTGCAGCAACAACAACTGTGTAGGCCATTGCTCCAGCATCTTCTAATGTTTTTACAATCCCTGCTACTGTAGAACCTTTTTGTCCTGTAGCAACATATATACAAAATACAGGTTTACCTGCATCGTAAAATTCTTTTTGATTAATAATAGTATCTATACATACTGCAGTTTTTCCAGTTTGTCTATCACCAATTACTAACTCTCTTTGCCCTCTTCCAACAGGAATCATAGCATCAACAGCTTTAATACCTGTTTGAAGTGGTTCGGCAACAGGCTCTCTAAATAATACTCCTGGCGCTTTTCTTTCTAAAGGCATTTCGTAAGTATCACCTTGAATAGGACCTTTTCCATCAATAGGATTACCAAGTGTATCAACAACACGACCTAACATTCCTTCACCAACATTGATTGATGCAATTCTGTTAGTTCTTTTTGCTGTTTCACCTTCTCTAATACCTTTAGATGATCCTAAAAGTACAGCACCAACGTTATCTTCTTCTAAATTTAATACAATTCCTTGTAGTCCATTTTCGAATTCGATTAACTCTCCTGCTTGAACTTGCGAAAGTCCATAAATACGTGCAATACCATCACCAACTTGAAGTACTGTTCCTACTTCCTCTAATTGTGCTTCGGTTTTAAAACCAGCTAATTGTTCTCTTAATATAGCTGATACTTCTGCGGGTTTTACTTCGGCCATTTTATTTATTTTTTATTCCTTAATTAAATATTATATTAAAACTCCTTGATATATGGGTTATCATCAAACTCTAATTCAAGGCTAGTTAATTTTCTTTTTATACTTTCATCAACTTGTCTATCACCAACTCTTAAAATCATACCTCCAATAATTTCTGGATTAACTATTTCTTGTAAATCAATAGTAGCATCATCAGTCTTATTTAAAAGAGCTATAATTTTTGTTTTTTGGTCAGCTGTTAATGAAATTGCAGATGTTACATATGCAGTTTTTATGTTTTTATGAACCTTATATGCTTCAATAAAAGCTTTAGCAATATCAGCTAATAAACCAGCTCTTTTTTTGGCAATTATAATTCTAATAAAAGCTTTAGAAACAGTATTTATTGAAGTGAAAATTTCATTTAATATTGCTTCTTGTTTATTAGATTTAACAATAGGGCTTTTTAACATTACAACTAGGTCATGCGACTCAGTACAAACAGCATCAATAGAAAGCATATCACTATATACTTCTTCTAATGAGTTTTGTTCAATAGCAATACCAATTAATGATTTGGCGTATCTTGATGCAACTTTTATATCTCTCATCTAAATTTTAGTTTAGATTAATGTCTTTAACAACGTTGTCAATAATAGCTTTTTGCTTATCTGCAGAAGATAATTCTTCTTTTAAAATTTTCTCAGCAATTTCAATTGAAAGTGTAGCTACTTGATTTTTAAGTTCAGTAATTGCAGCTAATTTTTCAAGATTAATACTTTCTTTTGCTGCAGCAATAATTTTTTCACCTTCAACATTAGCATTTGCTTTAGCTTCAGCGATAATTTTATCTTTTACATCTCTTGCTTCTTTAAGCATCGCATCTCTTTCTGCTCTAGCTTTATTTAAAAGAGCTTCATTGTCTGATTTTAACTCAGACATTTTTCGTGTAGCTTCTTCTGCTGCATTTAACGCATCTTCGATTGAAGACTCTCTATCTTTTACCGCTTTTAAAATAGGTTTCCAAGCAAATTTTGCAAGCAAGAAAAATAGAATGCAAAAAACTAAAGTTGTCCAAACTATAAGACCAAGTTCGGGGGTTACTAATGGATTGTCCATAATATATTTTTATTTTTATTTATTTAACTCTTAAAAGAAGTACTCGCTACCAACCGTAGCGAGTACTTTCTGATTTTCTTAAAGCCCCATAAGACCAACAACAACACCGAATAATGCAACACCCTCAACAAGGGCAGCTGCAATAATCATAGCTGTTTGAATCTTAGAAGTAGCTTCTGGTTGTCTTGCGATAGCGTCCATTGCTGAACCACCAATTCTACCAATACCTAATCCGGCACCGATAACTGCTAAACCTGCTCCAATTGCTGCGTACATAACTTCTAATTTATTTAGTTAAACAATAATTAATTTACTTATTAATGGTGTTCTGCTACTGCTGTTCCGATGAACAATGCAGATAACATAGTGAACACGTATGCTTGTAAGAAAGCTACTAAAAGCTCTAATACAGAAATGAATAACGCAAATGGCACTGAAACAGCACTCATTCCAACGCTTTCAAATATAAATATCAACGATATTAAACTCAATACAACAATATGACCTGCTGTCATGTTTGCAAACAAACGAATCATTAATGCAAATGGTTTAGTTAAAACACCAACTAATTCAATAGGCATTAATAAAATTTTAACTGGCCAAGGAGCACCAGGCATCCAAAAGATGTGTCCCCAGTATTCTTTATTTCCATTTATGTTTGTTATGATTAATGTGAATGTAGCTAAAACTAAAGTTACAGCAATGTTTCCTGTTAAGTTAGCTCCACCAATCCAAGGAATTAAGCCTAATAAGTTATTAAACCATATAAAGAAAAATACGGTTAATAAGTAAGGCATGAATTTCATGTATTTTTTTTCTCCAATGTTAATTTTAGCGATATCATCTCTAACAAAAACAATAATAGGCTCCATAAAAGAAGCAATTCCCTTTGGGGCAACAGCACCATTTTTAGCATAATGCCCAGCTGTTTTTAAGAAAACAAACAAGATAATGAACACTGACATTAGCATTGAGAAAATATTTTTTGTAATCGATAAGTCAATTGGACGTACTCCATTTGAAATATGATGAGCCTCATCAAATTCTGCTTTTGTTGCTCCAGCTTCTAATTGGTAAATTTTCTCATGAGATTTCACAAAATTCATACCGTTTTTTTCAACGATATGATGTCCTGAGTCATCATGATGAAATTCACTAGACATAAAAGTAACCAAACCATTCTCTGTCCAAAGAATTACTGGTAAAGGCATTGAGTATGAATGTCCATTATAATCAAAGAAATGCCAATCATGTGCATCTGCAATGTGATGCATAATAACTGGAATGGGATCGTATCCTTCTTTTTCAGATGCTACTTCATGATTTTCTTCATGATTTACATCAGCCTCGTGGCTTGTTTCTGCATTAATAGAACTTACGTAAACTAACGTAAGAAGTGCAAAAAGAACTGATTTTATTGTGTTGTTTTTAAGCATATCAACTATAAATTCCTACCTCTTAAATTTGGGTGCAAATGTAGTTAATAATTCTATTTCGACAAGGTATTTTCAAATATTTATTTGGCATCTCCACTTCTAAGTTAAAACTCTAAAAAAAAATAAACGTAAACCACAGTATTTCAGTAAATTAAAATATTTATTTTCAAAATTGTTTTTCATCATCTTTTAAGCTTTTTATCACAGAATAGGCTTCGAAAAATAGATGAATAAAGAAAATAATGAAGAATGAAAGTACTATTGATTTAATATTCTCAGTTTTTTCTTTTAAGAATGGAAATAAAAATATAACTGAAATTATCATTTTGATTAATACAAATGCTAAGTACCCAAAACCGACTTTATCGGAAAATTTAATTTTTATTACTTGAAGCGAGTTTAAAACAACTATAGTAAGTAAAGTAACAAAGAAATTAATCTTTAATAAAACCTTTATATCTATGGGCTGACTTAAGATAAAGAAGTTTATTAAATAATGTAATCCAAAAATACATGCAGCAAATAGAATAACTGAAAAAGTAATTTTTTTATTTATCATCGTCTTTACCCATATTTATTACCTCTTTAATGACAAGGTAAAGAGAAGCGGCAACTCCTAAAAGAGTTAAAATAATTGTGAATAATTTAGTTGTAAAATGATAATGTGCATCAAGAGATGAACCTCCCCATGCTCCTAGTCCAATTATGGCTCCCATTTGAATAGCAACTCCAGAAAATCGAAGATAATTATTAAGCGGTTTGCGCTTCTTCGAAGGCTGGTTGTTTTTCATCATTTTTCATGCCTTTTACAACTCCTCCCATATTGCATGAGCCTGTAAAGTTAGCCCCTGGTTCAATAGATAGTTTAGTTGTTTTAATATCGCCAATTATGTTGGCTGTAGATTTTAATAGAAGTAATTCTTTAACTTTTAAAACAGCATTTAAAGTGCCTGAGATATCAGCATTTTTACATGTAACTTCTCCATCAATTATACCAGTAGCACCAACAACAACTTTCCCTTCAGAAATTAGTTTTCCTTTTAATTCTCCATCAATTCTTATGTCTCCTTGGCAACTGATGTCACCTTTAATAACGGTTCCTTTTCTTATAATATTGATTGCAGAAGCATCTGTATCGTTCGTTTTTGCCATTTGTGAAGAGTTTTTGTTAAACATATTCAATGTATTTTGGGGAACAAATATAGTAAAAAACGATTTTAATCAAGTTCATACTGGTTATTAAAGTAGTTAAGATAAGTTAAAATATTTTTGTCTTTGTAAAATGTTATAAAGTTCTCTGTAGAGATAAAAAAATATTGATAGTTTTTTCCATTTAACTCAGTCAATTCATCTTGATTAAGTTTAAATGTTTTTAAGTAATCTATAGCGTCTTTTTCATTTTCTAATTCTTTAACAGTAATAATTTGATTTAATCCGTTTAGAAAGATACTATTTACATTTAATGTTTTTGTGCTAAAATATTTTGTATTAAAGTTTGAAATATTGATTTTGTAATTATTTGTTTTTTTATCGCTAGAAGGGATAACCGCAACGAAAGTATATTTGTCTTCAGCATTATAATTATATACTATTCCACTGCTATTAGGCTCTTCAACAATGTTAATTCCTTTTTTAATTAAGTTTAAAATGTTTTGAGATTCAGTAGCTTCATCAGTTCCAGGGTACTGGTCAATTATGTTTTGTAGAACAACTTTAAAAGTATCGATAGGGCTAGTGTGGCCTATTGATAATGCCGCTATAAAGTCAAATTTCTCTTTGATATGGTTATCAGCAAAAATTGCTTTGGCTTTCTCACATCGGGTTAAAACTGTGCTATATTTTCCATCTTTATAATATTCATATACAATGCTGTAGTAATTGTCAACACGTTTTCTATTTTCCCTTGTTACTTTGTTGTAGGTTGGGTCTTGAATTATTTGGGCATATTCACTTTCAGGATAGTTATTTAAAATTAAGTTACGGTATTTCTCTTTCATCACATCGTCATTAATCAAAAGACTAATACGATATAAATTATACCATGTTGGAAGTCTGTATCTGCAGGTGTCATATCGTTCTAAAAGTGTTTCAAAAGCTTTTGTTGCGAGAGGATAATCAGTAAAGTCTTCACGATAAATATTTCCTTGAGCATATAGTGCTTCAATAATTTGGTTGTGAGAAGCATTCATTTTTTTCTCATCTAATGGTAAAAATTTAAGGTAATATTCGCTTGTTAATTTCGGGTTTTCGGGAATACTATCATTGCTTAAAGAATCGGTTGAAGTAGAAAAATCTTCATCAAACGAAATGGTAGTTTGTTTATTTATTCTTCTCCAATTGTCTTCAAGTTTTCTATCTCCCCAATTTTTCTTAAAATCAGCAAAACCAAAACCTAGTGTTGTTTGATTATAGAAATACCATTTCCCGTTTGACTGAGTGTTTATAGAGTTTGTATTGCTTAAATCAAAATCATTTCCAGCGTATTGAGCCATTAATGCTTGTTCTGCTTCAAAGTCTTTTTCTTTTTGTATTAATTCATCTATTACCTGATTACGATATCCCTCGTCATTTGCCATTCTTTGCAAACTATCTTGAGTTTCAACAATCTTTATTTTTTCAACTAAGTTGCTTAATGCTTTACTTCTTGCAAAAATGTTATCATAGTTCTTATATGTTTCAGGTAAAACGGCAATACAGCTATCATAATAAGCTTGAGCTGGAACGTAAAGTGGTTTGTCGAAATACAATTCTCCTAAACGTAAATAAGCTAAAGCTTTTTGTTTTGGATTGTTAACACTACTGGCGGCTGATTTTTGAAGGTATTCAATACCAAGGGGTTCATTTCCTTCTTTAAAAGCAATATCTGCTAATGCGTAATAAATTTGATCTAAAAATTCTTTATTCTTAGCATCTTTTAACATTTTGTTCAGCATTTTTTTGATGTCATTATTGTCTTCTCCGCCAACATCAAAAGAAAGTGCTCTGCTAATTTGAGCGTTAAACATCATGTCATATCTTGGGCGAAGTTTTATCACTTTTGTAAAAACTTCTGAAGCTTTAGCGTATTCTTTCTTTTTTAACCAAAGTTGAGCTAAAACATAGTTAAATCGTCTTTTATCAATTCTTTTTTTCGTTGTTTTTAATGCTTCTTCAAGTTTTGCTATAGCGTCATCATATTGATGTTTTCGAATTAAATAATCAGCATATAATGCATTATATTCACTATTGTATTTTTCAGGAGGAGCTTTTCCTCCTTCCATTAATTTTAAATATGATTCAGCTTTGTTCATTTCGTTTAACTCCATATGACAACGAGCTAACCAAATTAATGCAGCATTTTTCTCTGGTTTTTTGTTATAAGCTTTAGCTAAATATTCAAAAATTTCAATAGCAACATAGTGCTCATATTTATAAAATCGAGCTTTTCCCATGAGGGTGTAACTGTCATCTATCCATCTATTGTGTTCTTCTTTTTTTACATAAATAGAATGTCTGTCAATTACTTCAGATGTCTTCTCAATTATCTTATCCATATCTGGATAAAGATTTTTTGATTTGTCTTCGCTAGGGTAAATAAATAAGGGTAGAATTTCAGAATAATCGTCTTGATGTTCTTCTCTTAGAGCTAAATCATTTGCTTTCATTATCTCTTTTGCGTTGAAATAACCATTATACCTTGCAGTGGTATTATGGAAAGCTCTTCGAGTAAAAGAATTTTTTTTAGTAGAACATCCAACTAAAAGTAGGGCAGAAAAAGCAATTATGATATGTGATTTTAACTTCAAAACCTTTAATAAAGGGGTATTAACTGAATAAATTCTGTTTTAGTATAAATTTAATTCGCTAAAGTACTTATTTACTTCATATTTTTTTAAATCAATGTTATTAGATTGTGTATGACTTTTTATGATTAAAGTAATAGGTATATTTGTGTTATTAATATCGTTATGGAGAACAGGATTAAAAAGAAGAAAAAACTTCAGAAGTTAAAGCATAAGTATCGTTTAGTGATATTGAATGATGATACTTTTGAAGAAAAGATTTCAGTACGTCTTTCCCAATTAAATGTATTTTCTATAGTTGGTTTTGGCTCTTTATTATTAGTTGTGTTGGTTATTATTATAATAGCTTTTACTCCATTACGTGAATTTATTCCCGGCTATACTGATGTAAATATCCGCCGTCAAGGAATTAAAAATTCATTAAAAGTAGATTCTCTAGAAACTGCAGTAAAACAAAAAGAACAATACATAGAAAATATTAATAAAATAATTCAAGGAGAATTAATACAGTTTAGCGATTCAATTGTAGTTGACACAACAGTAAACTATAAAAATATATCAAATCATCCAATTGAAGAAGATTCATTGCTTAGGGTGATGATAGAAACAGAAGAAAAGTATAATTTATTCAAATCTGCTGGACGAACGCCAAGTGATATTAGTAATTTCATATTTTTCACCCCTATAAAAGGAATTATTACAGATGAGTTTAATCCAAAAGAAGAGCATTTTGGAGTTGATTTAGTTGCCCCTAAAAATGAAGCAATAAAGGCAACATTGGATGGGACGGTAGTTTTTGCAGAATGGACAGTAGAAACAGGGTATGTGATTCATTTACAACATTCTAATAATTTAATTTCAATCTATAAGCATAATTCTTCGTTACATAAAAAACAAGGAGATAAGGTAAGAGCTGGAGATGTTATAGCTATTGTAGGGAATTCAGGAGAACTATCTACAGGACCACATTTACATTTTGAATTATGGTATAATGGCATTCCTTTAAATCCTCAAGAGTACATTGTGTTTTAAACTATTATTATGATGCAAAAAGCAATTTTTTATTTACTAACAATATTATTTTCAATGAGTTTAACTGCTCAACAAGTTGATTTGCTTTACCACTGGGAGGATACTAGTCTTCCTCCTTCAAGCGCACATAACAACACTTATAATGAAGTGTGGGGTTTTGAGCAAGATGGAAGAGAATACGGTGTAATTGGAAGTACAATGGGAACACATTTCTTTGATGTTACAGATAAAAATAATATTACACCAGTTGATTTTATTCCAGGTAAAATTCAAGGGGGACAAATTATCCATCGTGATTTTCATGATTATAATGGATATTTATACATGGTTTGTGATGAAGGAGCAAGTTCATTGCAAATTGTCGATTTAAGTTATTTACCAGATTCTGTGAGTTTAGTATATGATTCAGACCAATTGTTTGTTCGGTCACATAATATTTTTATTGACTCATTACATGCTAAACTTTATGTATGTAAAGGAGATATAGCGGTATATTCTTTAACTAATCCAACTAATCCAACTTATTTTACAACAATAGATTTACCTTCTCATGCGCATGATATATACGTTAGAGATGATACTGCATATGTAAATGGTGGTCCAGATGGGCTCTTTATATATGATGCTTCTGTTCCTAATCCGCAACCATTAAATACACTTTCTGTATACCCTCAAAAAGGTTACAATCACTCAGGTTGGTTGAGTGAAGACGGTAATACTTATATTTTTGCAGATGAAACCCATGGCAAGCAAATGAAAGTTTTAGATGTTTCTGATATCAATAATTTATCTATTCGCGGAACATTTATGACGATGACTGACCCAAACTCTATTCCACATAATCAAATCATAAAAGGTAATTTTTTATACTCAGCTCAATATTTTGATGGATTTTATATTTATGATATTTCTGATCCAGATAATGTTGTTGAAGTGGGAAATTATGACACATCAACACAACCAGTTAGTCCAACTAAATATGAAGGCGCTTGGGGAGTTTATCCTTTTTTGAAAGATGGGAAGGTTTTAGTAAGCGATATGCAAAATGGACTATACGTTTTTGATGTTTCAGGTATTGTTACTTCGCAGGAAGAATTGACTAATGATAATAACATTTTAATTTATCCAAATCCTACAAACGGTATCTTGCATGTGAAATTTGCCGATCAAGAAACTCATCAGATTAATATTATTGATTGTCAGGGAAGAAACGTATTTAGTCAACTAGTTAGAGATAGTCGCTTAAAAATTGATTTAAACAATTTGCCAAAAGGGATTTATATGGTTAAAATTTCTTCTGATAATGAGACTTTAATACAAAAAGTTATTTTACAATAATCAATCTTCTTTCACATTTTAATGTTAACACTATTAAACGATTCGTGTAGAACGAATGCGTAATCATAATATTTTTGTTAAAAAATAGTTTACTTCAATAAACACTCTAATTATGAAAAACTTAATTCTTGCGCTTATACTTTTTGTTAATGGGAGTTTATTTGCTCAGCTTCATACCTACAATTGGACTAATGGAAATAAAAAAGCAGAAGGTGTTGTAAAAGACGCGTTAGAGCAAGGAAAATGGACTTTTTGGAATAAAGACGGCATCATTCAACAAGAAGTAACTTATAAAGATGGGGTTTTTAATGGTGCTTATGTTAATTATGATGAGCAAGGGAATAAACAAGAAGAAGGAACATTTATAGCAGCAAAAAAAGAAGGTGTTTGCAAAATGTGGTATAGCTCTGGTCAGCTAGAAATGATAGGGTATAACAAGAATGGATTTAACGATAGTTTGTGGACTTTTTATTATGAAGATGGAAAGAAGAAAGAAGAAGGTTATTTTGAAAAGGACAAAAGAATAGGCGATTGGACAACATGGTATCCAAATGAACAAAAAAAAGCTATTCGAAAATTTGAAAATTATGAAGTAAGTTTAGTTAGTTATTGGAATGAAAAAGGAAACCAATTGGTAAAAAATGGGAATGGAAAATTTGTTGAGCTTGACGAAGAAGGAAGAGAGCAATTAAAAGGGAATTATTTAAATGGAAAAAGAACGGGGTTGTGGATAGAATACGATAATAATCATAACAAAGTATCAGAGGGGGATTATGAAAATGGATTAATGAATGGAAAATGGGTTTATTATTACGACAATGGAAATAAACGCTTGGAAGGTATTGCAAAAGATGGCAGCAAAGATAAGTTATGGACTTATTGGTATGCGAATGGGGAAAAACTAAAAGAAGTAACTTATAAGAATGGAAAAGAAGAAGGGACTTATAAAGAGTGGTTTGAATCCGGTAAAATAAGTGTTGAAGGTTATTATTTAGCTGGAGAAAAAGATAATGAATGGATTTATTGGTTGGAAAATGGAAATAAAGATATTGTAGGGAATTTTAAAAGTGGGATAAGAGATGGTTTATGGTCGTTTTACAACCATACTTCTGGAGAAAAAGAATATGAGGGAACTTACAAAGAAGATAAGAAAAATGGGGAATGGACATATTGGTATCCAAATAATAATGTATGGAAGAAAGGAAATTATACCAATAATGTAAAAGATGGAGAATGGAGTTATTGGAGCGAAAACAAGGTTTTAGTAATGCACGGTAATTTTAAAAATGGAAAAGAAGAAGGGCAATGGGAATCTTGGTTTGATAGTGGAGCAAAAAAAGATGTTGGTTTTTTTACTGCAGGTTTAATGAATGGAGCATGGGAAGGATGGTTTGAAAATGGGCAGCAAGACTATAAGGGAGAGTATAAAAATGGATTGAAAAATGGTACTTGGGAACATTGGTATGAAAACGGGCAGCAGGAGTTAATGGAAACCTATTTTGTAAAAGAAGAAGAAGTGAAAAGTTATTTAAGAGAGGGAGATAAGAAATATGCAGAGTTTACAAAAACTAGAGAAATATCAGTGTTGGATGGGCCTCAATTTTCGTGGTACGAGAATGGAAAGCCAAAAGACGAGGGAGCTTATTTAGATAATGTACAAGATGGTAAATGGACTTACTATTATGATAATGGAAACAAGATGTATGAACAAACATTTGTAGATGGTCATCAAGAAGGAAAAGTAACACAGTGGTATGCAATAGGAACTTTAGAAGCTGAAAAAAATTATAAGAACTACCAACCAGATGGTAAATGGGTTTATTATGAGAAGCAAGCTGGAAAAGTGAAAAAAACAGTTTACTTTAAAGAGGGTGTAAAAGTAAAAGAAGAATAGACTGTATTAATTACAAATTAAATTCAAAAGTATAAGTAGTTCCATTGTCAGTTGTTTTAGAAAAGTTTCCGTCTAACTGTTCAGTAAAAGTCTCTATTAGTGATAGTCCAAAATTAGATTTTCTATTATTGTCAATCCAAATACCATTGTCATGGTAAGTCATGTTTAATTGACTCCCCTTATTTGATATGTTTATTTCAATTACTCCGTTTGAGGGGTTTTTTAAACCGTGTTTTAACGAATTTGTAATTAACTCATTTAGAATTAAAGCTAAAGGCACTAATGGTTTTAAATCAAAATTTTCTATCGAAGAATTAATAGTTAAAGTAGGTTTTTTTTGATATGAGAAAGAAGTAATAATGTCATTAGCTAAACTTTCAATATATTCTTTCAAATTAATATTTGCTAAATTTTCAGTATTGTATACCTTTTCATGAACTAAAGCAATTGAACTAATACGAGCAATGGTTTCGTTTAATTTTTCAGAAAGAGGTTCTTCTAACTCACTTTTTTGAAGGCGTAATAAGCTTATAATTACTTGAAGGTTATTTTTAACTCGGTGATGAATTTCTTGTAAAAGTATTTTACGTTCATCACTTTTTTTATTCGCATCTGCCAAGGTTATTTCAAGTTGCTTTTCAATTTCTTTTCGTTTTTCAATTTCCTTTTTTAGTGATTTATTCCAAAGTAGAATTAAAATAAATAAAAGGCAAATAAACGTTAAAGCGTAAATAATATAAGATTTTATTTTGTAGGGATTTATACCATATTCATAACGAACAGAAATCCATTTTTCAATGATTTCATTTTTTTCTTTTATCGATATATTGTCAAATACTTTTTGACAAATACTAATCAATTCAGGCCAATCCTTTCGAGCAGCTAATCCAATATGAGTTTTTTCATAGTCTGTTGGTGCGGCAATTTTTAAGTTGGAATAACCTAAATTTTCAATGTAGTAGCTTGCGACAACTAGATTCCCCACAAATGCTTCTGATTCACCAATACTAACTGAACGGATAGACTCTTCAATACTATTTTTAAAATTGATTTTTATTTTAGGGTAATCTTTACTGATTAATTCTCCCGTATAGTAATTAATAGGTAATGCAATAGTTTTTCCCTGTAAATCATTTAATCCACTAACAAACCCATCATTTTTTCTAGTGACAATAACCATTGGTGAAGAAATGTATGGCTTAGTGAAATTTAAGTATTCTTTACGTTCATCTGTAATTCCGGCACAAATCGTAAAATCAATTGAGCCATTCTTTAACCCTTTAACTGTTTCGTCCCATGTAATGTTAGGAATAGGTTTTATTTCAATGCCTATTTCTCTTTCAAGAATCCTTACATAGTCACCAATTATTCCTGAATATTCTCCATTTTCATAAATTTCGTATGGTGGCCAGCTTGGTTCATATCCAAACTCAATTATTGGATGGTTTTTAATCCATTCTTGTTCTTGATCAGTGAAGGTGATACCTTGAGAAAATAAGGGAGACCATAAAAATAAACAGACAAAAGATAAAATACAGATTTTATTCGAAGATTGTATTTTTTTATGAAAGGATAAAAACATAGTGCAATTTAGTGAATACCAAATTGTTGTCAAAAATTATTTTCTAAATAGAATGAATTAGCTTTATAAGCTCACCTTCTGTTGGGAGTGTAGCATTTTTCACGTCAAAGTCACCAATTTTTGTGCGGCGTAATTCACTTAAATGGCCACCAGAGTTTAAGTGAGTTCCAAAATCTCGAGCGATTGCTCTTATGTAAGTTCCTTTGCTGCAACCTATTTTAAACTTAACATGTAAACCATTTTCATAAGGTTGAGCCACATTAATTTTTGGATTTAACCGAATGTCAATTTGAGTTAGTTTGTCTTTTATCTCTTCTAATGATTGAGAAATGGCAGGAACATCAAAATCATAAATGTTTATGGTATTTGATTTAATGACAACTTCTTCTCCTGCGCGAGCATATTCGTAAGCACGTTTCCCATCTATCTTTTTAGCTGAGTGCATTGGTGCTTCTTGTAGTTGTTCTCCAATAAATGATTGAGCTATAGTTTTAATTTGTTCTTCACTAATGTGTTCTGTTGGATAATCGATATCAGTTTCTTTTTCTAAATCGTAAGAAGCAGTAGTTGCGCCTAAAGTGATAATACCGGTGTACTCTTTTTGTTGAGCTTGAATTTCGTCTATTGTTTTGGTGAATTTTCCAGTACAAATAACCAATAATCCAGTTGCTAATGGATCTAAAGTTCCAGCATGACCAACTTTTAGTTTTTTTAAACCTAGTTCTTTTTTTAGGAGGTATCTTACTTTTCCAACAACATCAAAAGAAGTCCAAGTATATGGTTTGTCAATAAGAATGATTTGACCTTGTTGAAATTTTTCTGCCTGATTTGACATTAAACAAGAGAATAAACAATAGCTATAGCACCTACAATAAAGCAATAAAAAGCAAAGTATTTTAGCTTACTTTTCTTAACCAATTTAATCATCCAAGTGCAGGCTAGAATTCCGGTTACGAATGCGGCAATAAATCCTACACCATAATTTACCATTGATCCACCAATCGTTTCAAAAGCTCCATCTAAAATGTCTTTTGCCATTTTACCTAAAATAAGAGGAACAACCATTAAAAAAGAAAAGCGTGCTGCTTTTTCTCTGTCAATCCCTAATAAAACGGTGGTTGAAATAGTTGCCCCTGAGCGTGATATTCCGGGAAGAATAGCAATTGCTTGAGAAATACCAATAATAATTGCTTGAATAGCACCTACTTTTTTGTCTGTATTTTTTGCTTTATCGGCAAATATTAAAAGGATAGCAGTAAGAATAAGCATAGAGCCAACTAATAAAACTTTACCTCCAAAAAAGGCTTCAATTTCGTCATTAAATAAAACTCCCACAATAGCTGCAGGAATCATAGAAAGAACAATGTTTGAAGAAAACTTAAACTCTTCATTGTTTTTAAATTGAAAAAGTCCTTTCACTATCTCAACAATATCTTTTCTAAAAACAACGATAGTGCTTAATGCAGTTGCTCCATGCAAAACAACGGTCATTAGCATGCTTTCTTCTGGAAGGGAATTATCGCCTAAAATTACTTTGGCTAATTCTAAATGGCCACTACTACTTACAGGTAAAAATTCAGTTAGGCCTTGTATTATTCCTAAAATAATAGCTTCAAAAATCGACATAGAAGGAAAGTGAAATTAGTCTTTAACTTTTTTCATGATTCCCCAACCAACTATTGCTAAACCGACAATAATCATAATTGGAGAAATATACATTCTTCTAAAACTAAAAAGCTCTTCGCTAAATACTGCAGGGTCGTCAGAACCACCACCAGACATTAAGATGTAGCCTAAAATTGCTAAAACTGTTCCAGCTGCAACTAGTATGTAGTTTTCTTTGCCAAAAGCAAAATCTTTATTTGATTCGTCGCTCATAATTTTTGTTTTAATATAAATTTCCTGAGTCCATTCTTAGATACTTACGTACGGCTAAGTTAGTAGAAATCCATGATAATATTATTCCTAAAATAACCATCACTAAAAATAAAGCTCCATAAAGTTCAATGTTTTTAAAGTCGATTAATTCGGGCATTTGTTTTTGTAAATAATATAAAAAAGTAACAATTAAACCAATGGCTAAAAACGCACTTGCAATTCCATTGCCAATACCTGCCAATACAAATGGGCGGCGAATAAATGAATGTTTAGCTCCAACCAATTGCATGGTTTTAATTACAAATCGTTTAGAATAAATGGATAAACGAATGGTGTTGTTGATTAAAGCTACTGCTATAATTAAAAGTAAGCCACTAAAACCAAGTAGGTAAAAACTAATTTTCTTTACGTTTTCGTTAATTAAACTCACTAAATCTTTTTGGTAAAACACTTCTTTAATTTTTGCATTTTGTAATAATGAGGCTTCAATTACAGTTAGGCTATCCGTATTTGCATAATCAGCATTCAATTTCACATCAATAGACGGTAAAAGCGGATTAAAACCTAAAAAGTCGATAAAATCTTCACCTAATTCTTTTTGTAATTGAGCCGCAGCCGTATCGGGATGAATATAATGAGTTGTTTTTACAAACGATTCAGCATCTAACGATTTTTGAATTTGATTGATATCAACATCTTTTATTCCATCTTTTAAAATAATTGAGAAGCCAATATTTTCTTTTACATGATTAGAAATTTGTTGAGCATTTAAAATAATTAGCCCCAAAATTCCCAACATAAATAAAACCAAAGAAATACTGATAATGGTAGTTAAGTAGTTTGTTCTCAACCTTCGCGCTGTATGTTTGTCGTTACTTGCCATTAATTTTTAATCCTATTTTGATGTTGCCAATAGAGTGCTAAACTAACACTAAACTGACTGATTAGCAATTTAATTGTTCAAAATTACTCTTAAATATTGTTAATTTCGCTGCTTATTTTAAGACTTATTAACGATGCAATATCAATATAACGAGATAGAAAAGAACTGGCAAAAGTATTGGGCAGAAAACAAAACTTTTGCAGCAGAAGACAATAGTGTAAAACCTAAATTTTATGTGTTAGACATGTTTCCTTACCCTTCGGGAGCAGGGTTGCACGTTGGTCATCCACTAGGTTATATTGCTTCAGATGTTTATGCTCGTTACAAAAGATTGTGTGGTTTTAATGTGTTGCATCCAATGGGATACGATTCGTTTGGTTTGCCTGCCGAACAGTATGCGATACAAACTGGACAGCATCCAGCAATTACTACAAAAACAAATATTGAAGGAGGAACAGACAAGGATGGAAATGTAATTCCCGGATATAGAAATCAATTGGATAAAATTGGATTTTCGTTTGATTGGGACAGAGAAGTAAGAACTTCGGATCCTAATTATTACAAATGGACACAATGGATTTTTAAGCAATTGTTCAACTCTTGGTATAATAAAGATGCCGATAAAGCAGAGAAAATAGAAACATTAATTGAGAAATTCAAAACTGAAGGAAATGGTAATGTAAATGCTGTTGCTGATGATGTTGAGGTGTTTTCTGCAGCAGAT
This sequence comes from Vicingus serpentipes, assembly GCF_007993035.1. Lineage (NCBI taxonomy): Bacteria > Pseudomonadati > Bacteroidota > Flavobacteriia > Flavobacteriales > Vicingaceae > Vicingus > Vicingus serpentipes. Next base: position 151,305 of record NZ_VOOS01000005.1, on the reverse strand, counting down.
TGGAACAGTTGGAGCGAAGAAGAACAACAGCAACTATTATTGAATTACCGTATTGCTTATTTGTCTGACACATGGGTAAACTGGTGCCCAGCTCTTGGAACTGTTTTAGCAAACGATGAAATTAAAGATGGTGTTTCAGAAAGAGGAGGACATCCTGTTGAGCAAAAATTAATGCGCCAATGGAGTATGCGAATTACTGCTTACGCAGAGCGTTTACTTTCTGGTTTAGAAGGCTTAGATTGGACAGATTCTATTAAAGATATTCAACGAAACTGGATTGGAAAAAGCCAAGGAGCTGCAGTACATTTTGATGTGGATGAGCATGATGAAAAAATAGAAGTTTTTACCACTCGACCTGATACCATTTTTGGAGTTTCGTTTATGGTTTTGGCACCAGAGCACGAATTGGTAGCGAAAATTACAACTCCGGAGCAAAAAGAAAAGATAGAAGCTTATCAAAAAGCTGCTTCATTAAAATCGGAAAGAGACAGAATGAGTGATGTAAAAACCATTTCTGGTGAATTTACAGGGGCTTATGCTGTTCATCCTTTTACAGGAGATAAAGTACAAGTTTGGATTGGCGATTATGTGTTGGCAGGCTACGGAACAGGAGCAGTAATGGCAGTGCCATGTGGAGATCAACGTGATTGGGATTTTGCTAAACATTTTAATATTGAAATTAAAAACATTTTTAAAGATAAAGACATTAGCGAAGCAGCTTATGCTGAGAAAGATGCGGTGATTGCTAGCTCTGATTTTTTAAATGATTTACCCGTAAAAAAAGCCACTAAATTGGCAATTTACGAAATTGAACAAAGAGGATTTGGAAAAGGAAAAACCCAATACAAATTAAGAAACGCAGTTTTTTCTCGTCAGCGTTATTGGGGAGAACCATTTCCGGTTTATTATAAAGGAGATGTGCCTTATTTGTTGGATAATGATGAGGTAGTTGAGTTGCCCGAAGTAGATAAATATTTGCCAACCGAAGATGGAGAACCACCTTTGGCAAGAGCAACAAAAGATGCTTGGAATGTAACTTGCCCAGGCGACAGAATGGAATACAACACTATGCCAGGTTGGGCAGGAAGTAGCTGGTACTTTTTACGTTACATGGACCCAACAAATGATAATGAGTTTGTTGCCAAAGAAAAAGTAGATTATTGGAAAAATGTGGATTTATACATTGGTGGAGCAGAACATGCAACAGGGCACTTGTTGTATTCGCGTTTTTGGACAAAATTTCTATACGATTTAGGTTATATCCCATTTGAAGAACCTTTCCAAAAAATGATAAACCAAGGAATGATTCAAGGAAATTCGGCTTTGGTGTATAAAGATAAAGAGTCTGGAAAATTTTTATCAAAAGGTAAAAAAGAAGGGTTAAGTACAACTTATGTCCATACTGATATCAACTTTTTAGAAGGAGATAAATTAGATTTAGACAAATTTAGAAGCTGGAGAGAAGAATATAAAAACGCTGAATTTATAACAGAAGATAACGGAGATTTTATTGTTGGAAGAGAGGTCGATAAAATGTCGAAATCGAAATACAATGTTCAAACGCCAGATGACTTAGTAGAAAAATATGGTGCTGATACTTTACGTTGTTACGAAATGTTTTTGGGTCCATTAGAACAAGCAAAACCTTGGGATACACAAGGAATTACTGGTGTAAATGGTTTCTTAAAAAAACTATGGCGTTTGGTTCACGATGATAATGGTTTTAACATTAGTGATGAAGAACCAACAAAAGAAGAATTGAAAAGCTTACATAAAACCATTAAAAAAGTAAAAGAAGATATAGAGCGTTTTTCGTTTAACACACCAGTTTCTACTTTTATGATTTGTGTAAATGAATTAACTGCCTTAAAGTGTAACAAACGAGCAATAATTAGCGATTTGTGTATTATACTTTCGCCTTATGCACCTCACATTGCAGAAGAATTGTGGGCTAAATTGGGCAATACAGAAAGTATTTCAACGGCCGTTTTCCCAAAACATAACGAGGAATACTTGGTAGAAAGCAATCATAAATACCCCGTATCGTTTAATGGTAAAATGCGTTTTATGTTAGAGTTGCCAGCCAACATGAGTAAAAACGATGTTGAAGCAGCAGTAATGGCAAATGCACAAACGGCTAAATACTTAGATGGAAAAACCCCTAAAAAGGTAATTGTGGTGCCTAACAAGATTGTGAATTTTGTTGTTTAATTATATAAAAATTCAAAAAAAGCCTCACAGAAATGTGAGGCTTTTTTTCTATTTCAAATTTTCGAAACCGAAAAAATTGTTTTATCTATGCAAAAAATACTTGTTATGAAGAAATTACTTTTTATTCTTTTGTCTTTATTTGCATTTACAATTAATGCTCAAAAAGCAGTTGATTTTAATGGAAACAATTGGGTTCAAACAGACCCTATTGTATCACTAAATGATTTTACTATCGAATTTGATGTCAGAATCGAAGGTTCTGGTACAGGATCAAATTATCAAAGATTTTTAAGCACATTTAATAATGGAATGTCTATTGCTGTAGATCCTCTAAGTGGTAATAATATCAGAATTTATTCAGCGGACTTCTTACCAAGCTGGACAAATACTTCTACAAGTTTAATTTTTAACACGTGGTACCATATGGCTTGGGTAAAACAAGGCACTCAAATTTTGTTGTATATTGATGGAACACAAGTGTGGGCTACAGGATGTACAGGATCTCCATTGAATGCATCTGCATGGTATTTAGGTGCGAATCAGAACAATTTTTCAGAAAATGCAAATTGTTCTATTGATAATTTTAGAATATGGAATGATGTTAGAACACCAACAGAAATTTCTGACAACTATCAAACATGTATTTCTGCTGCAGAAGCAAATTTGATAGTAATGTACGATTTTGAAGAAGGTTCTGGTACTACAACTTCAGATATAGCAACTACAGATGGTTCTCAAAATGGAACATTAGTAAATTCGCCTCAATGGTCTTTAGAAGGATTTAGTTGTAATAAAACAAGAACTCTTGCTGCAGGTGATATTGCAATTATTGGAATTAATTCTGATAATTTTTCAGCAAGTGTTAAAGATGATTTTACTTTTATTACCCTAAGCGATATACCAGAAGGAGAAGTTGTATACTTTACAGCTGATGGATGGGGTGGTAGTTCATGGGCTGCTTCGAACGGAGGAGGACATTATTCCTGGACGGCTCCTGCCGGAGGGGCAGGCTGTGGTACTGTGGTTCATGTTTACATGACAGCAACTTTAAATACATTGGCGTCATCAACAGGTACGATTACCGGTCCTTATTCCGGACTTCCATCTACTAATTATTTACAATTTAACAATGGTGATCAGATATTGATGTATCAAGCCTCATCGGCTGGAGATATGAATCCGACTTTTATCACAGCAATTACCTCTAGTAGTGATAATACCAATTATAATGCTTCTACTTCATGGAATAATACCGATAATAATGCATCAGGATATTCGGTATTGCCTTCTGGGTTAACAAATGGAGTAAACTGTGTTTCATTATATCCAAACCCTTCAACAACTAATTCTGGGTTAGACAATTCAAAATATACAGGAACTTTAACTGGAACATCAACAGCATTGAGAGCTGCAATAAATGATTATACAAATTGGTCAGGTAATGATGCTACTCCTTATGATATTTCACCTGGAGTTTTTTCACCAAGTGTTACTTGTCTAATTCCTCCAGTTTTAGTAACATCAATAGCAGTACAAGGGCAAGGAGGAGCAACGAATGTTCTATCGGGTAGTAGTTTACAAATGTTAGCTACAGTATTACCTGCAAATGCTACTGATGGAAGCGTAACTTGGTCAGTAACAAATGGGACAGGGACAGCAACGATTAATCCATCAACAGGAATGTTAACAGGAGGGAGTCCTGGAACGGTTACTGTATTTGCGACATCAAACGATGGCTCTGGAATACAAGGATCCACAGTCATTACAGTTGACCCAGTTTTAGTAACATCAATGGGAGTACAAGGGCAAGGAGGAGCATCGAATGTTCTATCGGGTAGTAGTTTACAAATGTTAGCTACAGTATTACCTGCAAATGCTACTGATGGAAGCGTAACTTGGTCAGTAACAAATGGGACAGGGACAGCAACGATTAATCCATCAACAGGAATGTTAACAGGAGGGAGTCCTGGAACGGTTACTGTATTTGCGACATCAAACGATGGCTCTGGAATACAAGGATCCACAGTCATTACAGTTGACCCAGTTTTAGTAACATCAATGGGAGTACAAGGGCAAGGAGGAGCATCGAATGTTCTATCGGGTAGTAGTTTACAAATGTTAGCTACAGTATTACCTGCAAATGCTACTGATGGAAGCGTAACTTGGTCAGTAACAAATGGGACAGGGACAGCAACGATTAATCCATCAACAGGAATGTTAACAGGAGGGAGTCCTGGAACGGTTACTGTATTTGCGACATCAAACGATGGCTCTGGAATACAAGGATCCACAGTCATTACAGTTGACCCAGTTTTAGTAACATCAATGGGAGTACAAGGGCAAGGAGGAGCAACGAATGTTCTATCGGGTAGTAGTTTACAAATGTTAGCTACAGTATTACCTGCAAATGCTACTGATGGAAGCGTGACATGGTCAGTAACAAATGGGACAGGGACAGCAACGATTAATCCATCAACAGGAATGTTAACAGGAGGGAGTCCTGGAACGGTTACTGTATTTGCGACATCAAACGATGGCTCTGGAATACAAGGATCAACAGTCATTACTGTTAACACATTAGCTAATTTGGTTATTTCAGAAATAATGTACAATGGTCCAGAAGCGGGTACAGATACTACAGAATTCATTGAAATTTATAACAATGATGTTGCAGCAGTAGATTTAACTAACTATAGTTTGGTAGGAGGAAATTATACTTTCCCAAGTGTAACTTTAAATCCTGGAGAGTTTTATGTTGTAGCTATAAATTCAGTAGCTTTTAATAATGTATTTGGATTTATACCTGATGGAGTGTTTACTGGAGGATTATCTAATGGGGGCGAGTTCGTTACCCTAAAAGATGCATTAGGAAATTTAGTGGATTCAGTAAATTATGATGACGCTTCACCATGGCCTTCAGGAGTAGCTGCTGGGGAGCCAGACGGCGGAGGTTCTTCTATTGTTTTATGTGATGTAAATTCAGATAATAACGATGGAGTTAACTGGAATGCAAGTGTTGCAGGTACAGGAGTAATCATTAATTCTTTTGAAGTAAAAGCTAGTCCTGGAGTAGAAAATTTCTGTTGTTCTATGGATGTAACACCACCTACAATAACTTGTGCAGATACTGATACCTTATATGCAGGAGCAGGAGGTTGTGGAGTAGCAAGTTCATTTGTAAATGTATATTATATTCCACTATCTCAAATGACTTTTGATGGTACTGGAGGTCCTGGTTGTAACCCATCATTAGATGTTTACAGTTGTGGCTCAGATATGACATTTACTTGGACAAGTTTAGAAACAGCTTCTCCTTTAAGTGTTGATATAGAGTTTTATCAAAGTTATTATAATGAAGGAGCTAACTCGCCAACAACATTTAATGGTACGCCAAATAATGACTATATAACTGCTGATTTTAGTTGTGTAAATAATATTATCAACTATTCTTTAAATCCAACAGGTTATATAGTAGGGGGTTCAAATACTTTAACGATATCTCCTTCAACTGACTGTATTGTTTTGGATGAGAATCCAGATTTATCATGGGATCCAAACAGTTATGCAAAAGTTACCGTTGTTTATGGTGGAGGAAGTGTTTTAACTATGCCTGTTGTAACTGATAATTGTACTGTTGATACTGTATATAATGATGCTCCATCAATTTTGCCAGTTGGTACAACAAATGTAACATGGACTGCAATGGATGCAAATGGGAATAGTAATACATGTATGCAACAAGTTGTAGTAATAGATACTATTGCTCCAATGATTACTTGTCCTACAGATATTACTTTAGCTGCAGACAATGGAACTTGTGGTTTTGATGTAAGTACTTCATTTGAGAATGTTTATTATATTTCATTGGCAGATATTAGTTCAGATGGTGTTAATGGCCCAGATTGTAATGGAACAGGAAACGATGCTTATAGTTGTGATAGTGTTGAACTTTCAATCTCATGGAACAGTCTTGAAACAATAAACCCTTCAAATGTTCAAGTTGAATTTTATCAAAGCTATTATGATGTAGGGGGAATTTCATCTACAACATTTAATAGCATCCCTAATAATGATTACGTTAGTACAGATGGAATGTGTTCTAATCAAGTTGTAAATTATAATTTAGACCCTTCAGGATATGCTGTTGGAGGTTCAAATACATTAACAATTATCCCAACAATAAATTGTATAGTTCTAGATGAAAATCCAGACCCAAGTTGGGCGCCACAATCTTATGCTAAAGTAACAGTGTCTTATGGTATTGGAGCGGCTTCAGCAGCTGATAACTGTGCAATAGATACAATTTATAATGATGCTCCATCTGTATTGCCAGTTGGAACAACAACTGTAACATGGACTGCAACGGATGTAAACGGAAATAGTAGTACATGTGATCAACAAGTAACAATTGAGGATTTAGAAGCACCAACAGCAGTATGTCAAAACATCAATGCTTATATAGATGGTTCTGGTAATGCAACTATAGTTGCCTCTGATTTAGATGGTGGATCAACTGATAATTGTTCAGGGATAACATTTGGAGCAAGTTTAACAACCTTTACATGTAGTGATTTAGGTCCAAATAATGTTACGTTAACAGTAACCGATGGAAACGGTAATATTGATACTTGTGTTTCAGTAGTTACTGTAATGGATACTATTGCCCCAACTATTTCATGCCCTTCAGATATTATTGCATGTGTAGGAGATGTTGTAAACTTTACTGCTCCAGCAGGAGCTGACAACTGTTCTCAAACGGTTGCTCAAACTGATGCTACGGGATTAGCGAGTGGAATGGTTTTCCCAACAGGTGTAACTACTATTGAATACACTAGCACAGATGGAAGTGGAAATACTGCGGTATGTTCATTTAATGTAACAGTATCTACTATTGATATTAGTGTAACTAATACATCTCCAACATTATCAGCTAATCAAACTGGAGCAAGTTACCAATGGTTAGATTGTGACAATGGAAATGCAATTATACCAACAGAAATAGGACAAACATTTACGGCAACAGTAAATGGTAATTATGCTGTTGAAATTACAGTTGGTAGTTGTGTAGATACATCAGCTTGTGAAAACATAACAGGAGTAGGAATAAAAGAAGCAGCAACTAATGTCGTTTCAATTTACCCTAACCCAACAAATGGATTGTTTACAATTAGCTTAGCGAATACAAGCCAAGCTGTTAGTTATACCATAACAACACTTGAAGGGCGAATAGTTGAGCAAGCAAATAATGTTACGGCAAACAACATAGAAGTTGATTTAACAAATGAGAGTAAAGGAATTTACTTCTTGGTTGTTAAAGAAAATAACACGAGTAAAACTTATAAGGTTATTAAACAATAAGTTTAATTAATATAAAAAAAGCCTCACAGAAATGTGGGGCTTTTTTATTTATATATTTTTTTTTATGTTTGTAACTTATTAATTAATAATTAGATATGAATATGAATGTGAGAATAGTTGTTTTTTTAGTGTTAATTATTTTTATAGGATGTTCTAAAGATAGTAGTAGCCCCAGTCCAGTTGCTACAACACCAACAACTTTACCTCCAACTGGAGGCGGAAATGGAGGAGGCACAACAGCAACAGTAAATTTCTCATATGAAAGAGATGGAGTTTTAATTGAGCATACTACTGAAGATGGATCTTATGGACAAAACCATAATGAACCAACCAATAAGTATATTGAGTCAAGCTCTTCTAAAGATTCAATTCATAATGGATTGACAGTTGGGTTTGCAAAAATTGAAATTAATGTTTGGAACTTACAGATGGATGAAATCACGTTAAATCAAGAATATGCTTTTGCTGACCAAGTAGGTTCTGCTCCCTATGCTATTATCTCATATTACAAGAATAATGTTGGAGGAGTTACTAGTAGTTATATAACCGATAGTGGTTCTTCAGGATTTGTAAAAATCACCGATATCAATTTTACAGATAAAACTTTTAGTGGAGTTTATGAAGGAGTTTTATGGGAAGAACCTGAGTATGGAACAGGTTATCTAATAATTGAAAATGGTTCTTTTACAGATGTTAGGTTTACTAATTTAAATTAAGAAACGGAATGAGCAAAACAATTCACTATTCAAATGATAATATCACAATAGTTTGGAATCCAGAAATTTGTTCTCATTCAGCAAAATGTGTAAAACAATTACCAAGAGTATACAACCCGAAAGAACGACCTTGGTTAAAAATTGAAAATGCTACCACTGATGAATTGAAAAAACAAATAGCAACATGCCCTTCAGGAGCATTAAGTTATATCGAGAAATAAAAAAAAGCTAAGCTTTTGCTTTTCTTAAAGCTTCAATAGCTTTAAAAGTAGGAATTAATGCTTTAAATTCAGAATTGTTGGATGAATTGCCACTTTCACAAATTTGTAAAAAGCTTTCTAATTCATTAAAGTATCCAGCAGAATATAATTGATTATGCTCCTTTACGGGTAAAAAACTATTTTGTTGGTATAAAGTAGTAGATTGTGGAGTAAATCCTTTTACTTTTTCTAAAGGAATATTCATCATTACAGTTGGAGAGCTATTAAAAACTAGCTTAGAAGTATTATCTGTAATGTACTCACCTTTTGGAGTAGTAACGGTTAAAATATCTTGAGCTTCTGTCCATGAATGAGAAGTAGAAAATTCTATAGTGCCACAAATTCCATTTTGATGTTGAACTTGAGCTAAGTAAACAATTGTCCCTTTACCTTTTACCACTTTTATGTTTTCTACGCTACCATCTCCAAATAAATAAAAAAGCGCATCTAAGGGATGAATAAATAAATCAAGTAGTTCATCTCCTTCTGGATAACCTCCAGTTTTATATTTTAATGTATAATAACTAGCATTAGTTACTTTTTTAGCAAGAATGTTAAATAAAGGAGCATATCTTCTTTGTAAACCAGTTAAAGCTGTAGCAGATGATGTTTTTTCTGCAGCAATTAATTCGTTTAGTTCATTTTGTGATGAACATGGTGGTTTTTCAATAAATAAGTTTTTGTTAGCTGCTAAAATTTGTTTAGCCAAACTAAAGTGTGCTGATGGATGAGCAGAAACAAAAACTCCTTTAATTTCATTGTCTTTTAAGACTTCGCCTAAGTTACTTGTAGCAATAACATTATTGAAATTATTCTCAACAAGTTGTTTGGTGTCTTCACTTCTTACAACAATATATTTTAAATCTACATTTAAGTAATTAAGAACAGGATATAGATTATTAATAGAATGATTACCGATTCCTACAAAAGCATATTTGCCTTTGAATTTCTTCTCGAGCATTCCTTTTTTTCTAATCTTTTTATATCGTTCTATTATTCCATTCATTCAAACTGGAAGTTACACAAATTTAATGTAAATATCACCGTAAGATGTATCTATAAAGTCTTGACTTTGAACATAGTCTATCATTTCTTGTCCGTTTTTCCATTTAGCTAAATGAAAACTCATTGTTTCACCATGTGATAAATTACACTCAATATTACCTAGCTTGTTAAGGTGTTGGATGCAATTTAAAACAACTTCTTTGTTTTCTGGTACAATGTATTCAATCGATAAAGATTTTAGGGGCTGAGACAATCCTTTTAAAACATCATACTCATATCCTTCTACATCTATTTTACAAAAATCAGGAACGCCATGTTCTTTAATCAAGTTGTCTAAAGTTGTCATTTCAATATCAACCGTCTTATCCCAATTAGCACCTTTAAAACGGTCTTCTTGCATTTGGTCAACATGACTTTTAGAAAACGAAGAAATCAAAGAAACATCAGAAACATATAATTTTTCAGTACTCTCTTTTTCGCCGAGCCCCTTTTTAATTAAAGGTAAATTAGGGAAACGTTTTTTTAAAGCTTGATAACATTCTTTTTGAGGCTCAACCATAACTACTTTAGCTCCTAATTCTAAGAAAATAGCGGTTCTATTACCCACATTCGCTCCAACATCAAAACATAAGCTGTTTGGTTTAACAAACTGACTATATAGTTCTTTCTGTTTATTTTTTTGAAGAGCAGTTACAATTTTGTTTTCTAACTTAATTGAAAATGCGTACAATCCTAACCCTCTTATTATTGATCTCAGTATTTTTCTCATTATATGCTTCCTTCGGTTAAGATTAAACTGTTTATTTCAATAAAACGATCTTGCATTTCTTCAGCTAAACCAGAATCTTTATACTTATCGTTTGTTAACATAATCAATTGCTGTAAAATGTATCTAGCTCTATCCATTTCACTTTGAATCGATTTTCTTTGCTCTCCTCTAAGAGTTAAATAGAATTTTAAATCTTCATGATAAGTGTTTACTAAGCTTCTTACAACTGCATTACCTTTTTCATATTCTTTTAATTTGTAATAAGATTCAGCAACTGGTATCATAAAGAAATTGAAGGCTACTAAATTTTCAGGCATTACTTTTATACAATAATCTAAAGCAGCAATAGCTTTATCATTTTCGCCTCTTCTTATATAATCATCAGCTAAACGAGAAAAATTGTTTCTAAAATTCATACACATTCTTCTGTTATTTTCATCCAGATAGATGTCTCCGTTTTCCATTCCACCCCAAACGAATTTCTCCATCAAGTTTTCTTGCATAATTGCTGTATGAACTTCTCCAGTTTGGCCATCAAAATTATTAGCTCTGTATGGAACTAAACGATAAGCCAATCCTTCCAATTGGAAAAATGGAGTTAAGCCAATATAGCTTGCATTACCAGTAGTAATTGCAAAATAAATTGGTCTTTTCCAATCATTTGCTGCTAATATATCTAAGATGATTAAATCATTTTTCATGATGTAATTCTTATCAACTGTCCATTCAACTTTGTCTAAAATTCGATCTGCATATTCAGCTGTAACAGTTCCATTTGCTAAAACAGTTTCTTTGTCAACTGAAATACTAAAGTTTTTAGTTGGCAAGTAATCTACTTGTTTTCCAGTATTTACACCAACTTTAGATTTAGGGCTGTCATCAATAACAAAATCAATCGCTTCATCAATATCTATATGACCTTTAATTCCTCTATCATAAACAGGAACATAATCATTTGTACCTTGTCTGATTTTATAGTCAGGAATACGTTGAGGAATTCCATCTGCATCCCAAGCTTTTCTTCTCATTTGCTCGATATACCAATCGGTATTCAATAAGCTCAAGTTAACAACTCTAACGTCAGTCCTGTAACCCTCAACTTCTTGTACATACCATAAAGGGAAAGTATCATTGTCTCCATTAGTAAATAAAATTGCATTTGGAGCACAAGAATTTAAATAGTTCTTAGCAAAATCTCTTGCTGTATATCTTCCAGAACGATTATGATCATCCCAGTTTTGAGAACCCATTAAAACAGGTGCAGCTAATAATCCAACAAGAGTAACAGCAATTGCACTAACTTTTTGAGGAACTTTTTTGCTTAGTATTTCATATAAAGCATAAATACCAATTGAAATCCATATAGTAAATACATAGAAAGAACCTACGTATGCGTAATCTCTTTCTCTAGGTTGAAATGGAGGAGGATTGGTGTAAAAGTTAATTGCCATTCCTGTGAAAAAGAATAGTAATCCAAGTACTAACCAATCTTTAGGATCTTTACTAAATTGATAAACTAATCCAATTAGCCCGATAATAAGTGGTAAAAAGAAATATGTATTTCTTCCTGGATTATTTTTTGTTGAAGAAGGCACTTTACTTTGATCTCCTAATCTTGCGGAGTCAATAGCATCAATACCACTAATCCAGTTACCATTAATAATTTCTCCCTGACTTTGAATGTCGTTTTGTCTTCCAACAAAATTCCACATGAAATATCTCCAATATAGGTGTCCCCATTGGTAATTAAATAAGAAAGCTAAATTTTCTCCAAAGGTTGGAATTTTAACTGTCTCACCATTTGAAGCTCTTACATTTTTTCCTTTAAAATTACTCCATTGTTTGTAACCATCAATATGGTGACCTTGAGAACTCCACATACGAGGTAAAAAGCCAGAAGCTTTACTATCATAATTTGGTTCGTTTTTCTCGCCTTTATTAGTTTGTTCATATTTACCAGTTTCTTTGTTTTGGTAATAAACAGCTTTGCCTTCTTTATATGGTTCTTGAGCATCAAGAGGTGTGTTGAATGATTGCCCAGTTAAAAATGGAGCAGAACCATATTGTTCACGATTTAAGTATGAAAGCAAACTAAATGCATTTTCTGGATTATTTTCATCCATCGGAGGATTAGCAGCAGAACGTAACATGATTACTGCGAAAGTTGAATATCCAATTAAGATAACAGTAAAACATAATATGACAGTATTCCAGATTACTTTTTTGTTTTTCTGAGTATAGTATAATCCATAAGAAACCAATCCAGCTAATAAGAGTAAGTAAAATAATAACCCTGAATGAAATGGCATTCCAAATGAATTAACAAAAAGAATCTCAAACATAGAACCTAATTTATAAGTTCCCGGAATAATGCCAAATTGAACAATACCAAGTATTAATAATGAAAAGCCAGTAGCTGTAAAAAATGTTTTTACGTTTAATTCTCTTGTTTTAAAATAAAACAAGAAAACCATAGCAGGAATAGCTAATAAGTTCAGAAGGTGAACTCCAATAGATAATCCCATTAAATAAGCAATTAAAACCATCCATCTTGTACTGTGTTTTTCACTTGAAACAGCATCCCATTTTAAGATTGCCCAGAATACAACAGCTGTAAATAAAGACGACATAGCATAAACTTCTGCTTCTGTAGCTGAAAACCAAAATGAGTCTGAAAAAGTATAAGCTAATGAACCAACTAACGCACTTCCTAAAATTGCAAATTCCTTTCCTTTAGTTATTTCTCCAGTTTTCATGGCTAATTTTTTAACCATTGCTGTAATAGTCCAAAATAAAAATAAGATAGTAAATGAACTACTTAGAGCTGACATAATGTTTATAGCATAAGCAGCTTTTTCTGCAGATCCAAACATTGTGAAAATCTTACCCAAAAGCATAAATAATGGAGCTCCTGGAGGATGACCTACTTCTAAGTTGTAAGCCGTTGCGATAAATTCACCACAATCCCAAAAACTAGCAGTTGGCTCAATTGTCATTAAATAAACAGTTGTAGCAATTGCCCAAACTAACCAGCCTAATATATTATTTAATTTTTTGTACTCCATTTTTTGTAAATTTTTATAGGAAGCGAATTTATGAATTTCTGAAAGATAAATTGTTAAAGGAAGTTAATCAATGTTAAAATGTGTTTTTTATAAAAACAAAAATAAAAAAAGTTGCAGAAAAATAAATTTTTCATAAATTTGCCGACCTTATTGTCCTATGGTGTAATGGTAACACTCCGGTTTTTGGTACCGTCATTCTAGGTTCGAATCCTAGTAGGACAACAAGTAAAAAATTAAAGCCCTTAACAATCAATTTGTTAAGGGCTTTTTTTGTTTTTATAAATATTAATGATTGGACTCTTACCTTTATTTGTGCTATCCTATAAATTTCATTAAAAAAGCTACCTTTTTTCTTTATAATCGTTAAGTTTGTGTAACTTAAACACCATTTGTAGTTTAAAATTTTATTTTTTGAAATGAACAATTATATGAATATGATGAAAAGCTTTTTAATTCTAGGTTTTTTTATTTTCTCTTCAACTGCTTTTTCTCAGAGTAATGATTCTGATAAAGATTTGTTATTGAAATATTCTCAGGAAGAAATTGACAATATTAAAGTTCAAGATTTTGAAGAATATGAATATTTAAAATATTGCGCTAAAAATGCATTTTATTTAAACCCAATTCCAATGGAGAAAATGTCTGAAGGGCAAACTAGAATTGGTTCAATAACTATAAAAGATGCTAGCAATATAAACTTCTTTGAATTAAACTTAGAAATAATTCAAGATGATTATCAATATTTCGCAATCGAAGGTACTGATCAAATGTTAGTCGTAAAATCTAAAGATCATATTTTAAAAGAATTAAGAAAATAGTAAAATTTAATTTATGAAAAATTTATTCTTAGGAATCTTATACATATTATCAGTTACTCTATATTCTCAATCAACTATTTTAATTAGTGATTCTGATTTAGATTTATTAAATCCCCTTGATTGTAACGCAAATTCTGGACCGATAGCTAATTTTTTTGACACAGGAAATAATTCAGCAAATTATTCTGATAATGAAAATGATACGATTGTAGTTTGTCCAGATTATGCAGGAAGTACTACAAAATTATCTGCTTCCTTTGGAATTAGTGCAGGTTTACTTTTTGATGTTGACGCTTCAGATACAATTTTTGTTTATGATGGAATTGGAGTTAATGCACCTCTTTTAGGAAAGCATAATTCTAGTACTGACCCATTAGGGTTTAATTATATAGCATCATTTGAAAATAACGCTACTGGATGTTTAACTTTTAGATTTAAATCTGATTTAGCAGTTACAGGGACAGGTTGGGATGCAAATTTATCTTGTATTCAATTGCCACAACCATTTACACCTCATATGGAAGCTTTTGTTAATGGTGCAGGTGCAAATGCATTAAACCCAAGTGATACAGGATATGTTGATGTTTGTTTTGGTGATTCAATTTTATTTGTTGCAGGAGATCAATTTCCCTATTCATTAGAAAATACTGGTTTAGGCTATTCTCAAAATAGTTCTAATGTAACTTATAAATGGAGTTTTAGTGATGGGACTACAGCTTTAGGAGATAGTGTCTGGTTTACACCTCCAGCTAGAAGTGGTTATTTGGCAACATTGAAAATTACAGATCAATTCCCTCAATCTCAGAGTATAATATCTAAGGTTAGAGTATCTACAATTCCAAGTTTTTCAGGAATAATTAATAATAGAGATTCTATTTGTTTTGGTGATACTACTGTTATTATTGGAGGTGTTACTGCTACTGATACTGTAGGAGTTGATCCTTCTGAAGCTAATTTTCAGTTAGGAGGTACTTTTGCTGGATTAGTTTATTTGCCTGATGGTAGTGGTATTAATTATACAGATACTATTAATATAAGCGGGTTTTTGCCTGGACAAACGTTAACTAGTGTTTCTGATTTAGAGCAGTTATGTTTAAATATGGAGCATTCTTATTTAGGAGATTTAGAAATGACATTAACTTGTCCAAATGGAACTGCAATTAGTATTTTTAATAGTTATTCTCCGGGCATTATACCTGGAGGTTTTAATGGTGGAGGAACTTTTTTAGGTAACGCATTTGATGCCAATATTGGAACACCTGGGGTTGGTATGGAATATTGTTGGTCATCTACTTATAATACTTGGGGAGATTTTCCAACAGAATTTGGTAATAATAATTTTGTAAATGTTACAAACCCTGTTAATGGAAATGCAATGAATCCTAATGGTATTTATTTACCAGAAGATTCATTTTTAGATTTTGCAGGGTGTCCGTTAAATGGAAATTGGTATATTACTGTAAGGGATAATATTGGAACTGATGATGGTTTCATTTTTGAATGGGGAATTCTTTTTGATCCAACTATTAATCCAAACAATGAAACTTATACAACTTCAATTGTTGATGAAGGATGGTTAAGTGATCCATCAATAATTTCTGGAGAAAATGATACTGCAATTGTAGTTCAACCTCCTACTACAGGAATTTACAATTATACTTATGCAGTTACAGATAATTATGGTTGTGATTACGATACTACTGTTTCAGTATATGTATTACCAACACCAGAATTAAGAACAGATACTACAGCATGTAATAATCAATTTCAAATTACGGGTACTTCATCTTATTTAAACCAAGGTTTTTGGACAGGTTCTGGACCAGGAACAGTTAATTTTTCTCCAAATAATACAAATTTAAATCCTCTTGTTAATGTTACTGCTGAAGGAAGTTATACTTTGTATTATACGGATGATCAGTGTAGTTTGACAGATAGTTTTGATATTATATTTGCTCCTAGTCCAGTAATTCAATCAGATACAACAATATGTATTCAAGATTATCAAGTTGCAGGAACATCTTCTTATGATGGTGGTCAATGGACTTATAATGGACCAGGTACAGCTACTTTTTTACCAAATGACACAACTTCAAATCCACAAGTAATGGTCGATTCAGAAGGACTTTATACATTAACTTATACTGATAATCAATGTGCTATTGCTAATTCATTTTTACTAAATGTTGTACAAACACCTTCTGTTCCTTTAAGTGACACTTCTTGTGTAAATCAATTTCAGTTTGTAGGAACATCTTCTTATGATGGTGGTCAATGGACCTATAGTGGTCCTGGAACAGTTACTTTTACAACTAGTGAATCAGTTGAAAATCCTTTGGTTGAAGTTGACAAAAAAGGATTGTATGAATTTACATTTACTGATAACCAATGTGCAAAGGATAGTACGTTTGAAGTTTATTTCCCTCAATACGTAGTATCTAATCTAGTAGATTTGACTTTTTGTTTTGGTAGCGAAGAAACCTTTGATGTATCAACGTCTGTAGCAGAAGCTTCATTTTTGTGGAGTACTGGTTCAACCGCTCCTTCTATTACAGTTCAAGATTCTGGTATTTATTATGTTGAAATAACAGGGTTGTGTAATAGTGTTGAAGATTCAGCAATGGTGACATTAAATGATTGTACACTTTCAGGAGTTAACGTTATTACTCCAAATGGGGATGGCTTTAATGATTTCTTAGTATTTCCTAACCTAAATTATTATCCAGAATCATCGTTAGTTATTTTTAATAGATGGGGAAATAAAATTTATGAGACGGATAATTATAAAAATGATTGGGATGGAAGTGACCAATCTGACGGAACATATTTTTATGTGTTGGTGCCAGACGGCGCAAGTGTAGATGCTAAGCTTATAAAAGGAACTTTTACTTTGTTAAAATAAAAAAAAGCCCCGATTAGGGGCTTTTTTTATAAGTGATTTGTAGAGTTAATTTTTACTAATAAATGCTATAGCTAGCTTTATATCTTCGTAATCAACTTTCCTGTCTAATTCCTCAAAAATTACTTTTAAGCTAATAGGTTTGCCTTTTGGTTGGTTATTGTATGCTTTTTCTACCTTTCGCATAATACCTAACTTAGGTTTGTAAAAAGATAAATCTTCTTTTGGGTAATCTTTACAAATTTTAATAAGATGACTCGCAATTGTCCCAACACTAAGACCTCTTTCTTCTGCAATTCGTTCT
This sequence comes from Vicingus serpentipes, assembly GCF_007993035.1. Lineage (NCBI taxonomy): Bacteria > Pseudomonadati > Bacteroidota > Flavobacteriia > Flavobacteriales > Vicingaceae > Vicingus > Vicingus serpentipes. The sequence goes on along the minus strand of NZ_VOOS01000005.1, from coordinate 133,900 downwards.
ATAGATTTTTTTTGCTTTAAATAGGCTAATGTTGTTCCGTATGTAGTATCTTTTTTAGTTGTCTTTTCTTTTAATTTCTTTTTATTTTTTTCAATTTCTTTTTTGTCAAGTAATCCTCCATTATCCCTAATAAATGTTGTTGCAAGAATATCTAGCTCTTCAAAAGTCAATTTTTCATCAATATTAGATGAAAGTTCTTGAAAACGTATATCTGCTTTAGCAGCTAAGTTGTCTACTTTCAAAGCCATTTCATTTAATCCTATCAATTTTAAATTTTCAATATTTTTTAATCTAGAAAGAGCTACATACCCTTGGCCTCTTTCAAAGGTTTTAGAAAGATCAATTTCAGCAGAATCTAATGTCATTCCTTGGCATTTATGAACTGTTATTGCCCATGCTAACCTTAAAGGAATTTGATTATAAGTGGCTAATGTTTTGCCAGAATCATCATTAATAGACCACTCTTCTTTTTCTGTAGTTATAGTTTTACCTGTTAACAATTTTATTGAAGGGAATCCTTTGTCATTAAAGCCAATAACATTACCTAAAGAACCATTTACATAGCCTTTTTCATTGTTATTTTTAACAAACATAACTTTAGCTCCAATTTTTAGTTCTAATTTTTCGCTTGCTAAAACGGAATTCTTTAAAGTTTCAATAAGCTTTGGATTTCCTTTGGTATTGGCGTTGTACTTTTTAGGTAAACTATTTAGTGTTGCTAAATGTTCTGAGTTAATTGTATCTACATCATAATTGTGGGTGTATAATTTTGTAGGTTCCTTGTCAGTTAAGTTATTATTTGCTGCATTTTTTAACTTCATATAGCTAGGTGAAGAAATTTCTCCGGTTCTTATTTCGTTTAAAATTTCATTTAAATCATTATCACTTTGCCTAAATTGTTTAGTTAAATAGCAGATAGAGAGTTTTGCGTTTACCCATGCTTCTGACATAAAAGCAAATTTATCTCTACTTAATTCTCCTTGATTTCCTATTGGAGGTAGCTGAAAAAAGTCACCACACAAAACCACTTGAATTCCGCCAAAAGGTTCGGTATTATTTTTAAAATACTTTAAAACAGTATCAACTAAATTAAGTTGGTTTTTATGCAACATTGAAATTTCATCAATAATTAAAACCTTTACTTTCTCTAGATGATCCTTTAAGTATTTTTTAGATTTCATACTTACTAAATTACCATTAGTAAGGTGCTCTTTTACTCCAATTCCTGCCCAAGAATGTATTGTCATTCCATTCATATGTGTTGCAGCAATACCTGTAGATGCAGTAATAGCAACTGTAATTTTTCTTTCTTTTAAAAATTCAATGTATTGGTTCAATACGTAGGTTTTACCAGTCCCTGCAGAACCTGTAAGAAAAACATTTTGTCCAGACTTTAATATTGCAAGGGCTTTTTCTTGAAGCATTGATGAGTAATTAGTAAAAACCTAAAATTAGCTAATCTAGTTTGATTATGTTAGTTCAGTTTAAACTTTAAAGTGCTCTAAAGACATAAAATACAACAAAAAACTAAAAGTGGTAAAAAAGTGTAAATTTGGAACATGTTAAAAAGAATATTTTTTTACATTTTTATTTTTATAACTATTCTTAATGCTGGTGCCCAATGCCCTTTAAGTGTTCAGGTTATTTCAGATAAGCAGATTCCTGTTTGTAAAAATACGCTTGTTAATTTTAAAGCAGAGCCTTCTATTGGAGTTGTGAACCCTCAATACATTTGGACATTTAATGGAGATACGGTTAGTTTTGACTCAACTTTTTCATCAACTAATGTTGGTCAAATTAATCTTTATATGGAGACAACAACAGGTTGTCCTCAAAATAATGCTTCTAATATTAAATATTTATTGAATGTTGATATCCAAGTTGATTATGTTTCCCCTGAACCTACAGAATGTAATCAACCAGTAAACGATATTTCAATCATAGATATTTCTGGAGGTACTGAACCTTTCACTTATTATTTGCATACCGCTGAAGAAGATTTAGCCCAGAGTAATTACTACTCAGACTTACCTATTAGTACTTATCCTCTTGTTGTAACTGATGGTGAAGGATGTGTTGATACTACATGGATGAGTATGACGACAAAAGAATGTGACCCTATTATTCCCTCACAGATATTTACTCCAAACGATGACGGATTCAATGATACGTGGTTTATACAAAATATAAAAGACTATCCTAAAAATAAGGTTTATATTTTTGATAGATGGGGTCAACGCGTCTATTATAAAGAAGGTTATGATAATGTTGATGGTTGGGATGCCAAATATATTGGAGGAAATCTAGCGGTTTCTACTTTTTATTATGTTATTGAGTTGGAATTTGACAAACAAGATAGACAAGTGTTTAAGGGACCAGTCTCTATTTTAAGGTGATAATGAAAAAAGGGTTATTTATAATATTTATTGTTTTAGGATGTTTTGCTCAGGCTCAACAAAATGTTCAATATACCCAGTATTCATTTAATAATATGAGTTATAACCCTGCATTTATAGGAACAACTAAGTGTTTGTCATTTAAAGCTGGAACAAGAATGCAATGGGTAGGTTTTGAAGGAGCTCCTCGTACATCTTTTGCAAGTATTCAAAAAACATTTGGGTCTAAAAATTTTCAAAATAAAGGTAAACACGGTCTAGGATTGTACATTGAACAAGATGAATTACATATTACTACGAGGACCTATGTGAAATTAGGATACGCTTACCATAAAAAATTGTCAAGTAAATTTACTGCCGGCTTAGGAGTATATGCTGGGATTCAACAATATGCTTTAAATACTGCAATTGGACCAAATAATCCAGATCCAGTTTTAGCAAATTCAGATGGCTCAGAATTGAAATATCCAGATATTATGCCTGGATTACTTCTATATAGCAATAAAGTCTATTATAGTTTTTCTATTAATCAATTGTATTTTAAAAATATGGGACTTGGAGGGGATGAAAATAAACAAGTAAATCAGTACATGTTTGGCTGGGGGCATAAATCACCTGCAGGGAAGTGGACTTTATTTAAATCAGTATTATTAAAAACAAATATGACTGCTCCTCCAGTTTTAGATATGAATTTAAATTGGGATTATAGAGGTGATTTTGGAATTGGCTTAGGTTACCGAACAGGTGAAGCTGTAAGTGCTCAGTTAAAGCTTAAATTACTTGCTTCTGTTTCATTAGGATATGCTTTCGATTATCCTTTAAACAAAATAATGGGTAATTATACTCACGAAATAATGATAAGTTTTAGTAGATGTCCAGAAAATGGTGTAGGTAGTGGTAGTGGAAAAGATTCCCACTATTGTCCGGCATACAATTAAATTTCTTTGATAAGTAATTTGACTTTATCGTAATCAATATTTGTGGCTATTGGTTCTCCTTGAATTCGTTCAATTATAGTTTGTTTACCGTTTTTTCTTACTGATCGAATATTACTTTCATCAATAAATAAATCACCAAGCATTATCCAAGTTTTAATTTTTTCCATTATTTTTTTCTTTTAGCATGATGTGGTACAAATTTTTTATTTGAAGGGCTATTCGTAGTTTTTTTATTGTTTAGTGTAAGCTTGCTTAACAATTCATTTTCTCCTCTTCCGCTAAGAACATTTCTAATCCAACCTTGATTTTCTTTTTTATACCAAAAGAAAAACCTGTTTTGATCTTTTTTATCTTGTTCCGTTTTAGGTGTTTTAACTGGTTTTAGTGTGTATGGGTGATAGCCTGAATAATAAATAACAGTAGCTACAGTCATTGGGGTTGGGGTAAAATCATTTACCTGTTCTAACTGAAACCCCATATCTTTAGTTTCGGCAGCCAAATTTGCCATATCTTTTAATTCACAAGCTGGATGACTCGAAATAAAATAGGGTATTAATTTTTGATTTAAATCAAGTTTTTTATTTATTCGATCAAAAGTCTTTTTAAATAAATGAAAGTTCTTAAAAGAGGGCTTCCTCATTATTTTTAAAACATCATCAGAAGTGTGCTCTGGAGCAACTTTTAATCTTCCAGAAACATGATACTTAACAACTTGTTCGGTATAATGTTCTATATCTTCTGGGTCAGCATTTTTATTAAACTCAGGCACCAACATATCGTAACGGATTCCACTTCCAATAAATGCTTTTTTTATTTTAGGGTTGTCTGTTACAGATTTATAAATATCGGTTAGAGGCTTGTGAGAAGTATCTAAATTATGGCAAATACTAGGCGAAATACAAGATGGGCTTACACATTTATCACAGATTTCTTGAACCTTGCCCTTCATTTTGTACATGTTAGCTGAAGGGCCTCCTAAGTCGCTTAAATAACCTTTAAAATCAGGCATTGTAGTAACTTTTTCAACTTCTTTTAAAATCGATTCTTTTGATCGGCTTGCAATAAATTTTCCTTGGTGAGCAGATATCGTACAAAAGCTACAACCTCCAAAGCATCCTCTATGAATGTTAATGGAAAATTTAATCATTTCAAAAGCAGGAATTGGTCCTCTTTTATTGTATTTTGGGTGTGGAAGACGTGTGTAAGGTAAATCAAAAGAAGCATCAATTTCCTTCTCGGTCATTGTAGAAAAAGGAGGATTGATCACTAATTTTTTATTCCCTATGGTTTGAGTTAGTCTGTTAGCGTATAGCTTGTTTGATTCTTGCTCAATGTGTTTAAAATTAGAGGCAAAAGTTTTTTTATCTTTTAGACAAGCTTCATGTGAAGCTAGTTCTTTATCTTCCCACTGTTTGTTTTTAGGTAATTCATCATTTTTGTCAATTAAAAAAGCGGTTTGCTTTATTGTAGTTAACGACGAAAATGGTACGCCTTTTTGAAGTAATGTTATTACCTCACGAATTGGTTGTTCGCCCATTCCATAAATCAATAAGTCAGCTTTTGCTTGATGTAAAACAGAAGGCCTTAATTCATCACTCCAATAATCATAATGGGTAACCCTTCTTAGGGAAGCTTCAATTCCACCAATAACTATAGGTGTTTCTGGAAATAAATCTTTTAAAATATTGGAATAAACTACTGTGGCGTAATCAGGTCTAAAACCAGCTTTCCCTCCAGGAGTATAAGCATCATCTGAACGTAATCTTTTATTAGCAGTGTAGTGATTAATCATTGGATCCATACAACCTGCGGTAATACCAAAAAATAAATTAGGAGTTCCTAATTTTTTAAAATCACGTAAATCATCTTTCCAGTTTGGCTGAGGAACAATGGCTATTTTGAGCCCCATGCTTTCAATTATTCTTCCAATTACAGCACTACCAAAGGCAGGATGATCAACATAAGCATCACCACTAAATAATATAATGTCTAAGTTGTCCCAGCCCCTTAATTCAACTTCTTTTTTAGTTGTAGGAAGCCAATCTGTAAGTGAATACTCATTTTGCATATTGCAAAAGTAAGTATTCATTTAACAGGTTGTTGAGTTTTAGTTGTCGGCTAAGTCATTTACTAAATTCTGAATGACAATAGCAAAGTTGTCAGTTTCGTCAACTTCTATTCTTTCGTCTGTAATTTGAGCCATAATAAATACATCGTTAATGTCGCCATCAATAAAGTTTTTACGAGCATTTAATACATCTTCAAATTTTTCATATCGTCCTATAGAATAGATATCGTCTGAAGTACTAATTTCAATTATTTGTTCATTATCAATTTGTTCTAAAAGCTTATCTACTGTTTCTATAGAATTTACGGGGATTGCCAAAGCATAATAATGTTTTAAGCCAGATTTTTGAACATCTAAAAGGTAATTCACCTCTTTTACGGTTATCTTTTTACTGCCTTTTCTTTGGTTTGAAGCTTCCTCTGTAAGCATATCATTTTTATATTGAATCGAAATTGCTTCTGCTAAAGGAATTTCAATTTGGTTTTGGTAAGCTATTATACTTGTGTTACAGCCTATATTATTTAATAAATTTTGAATTGAATCAACTTCAGAAAAGTGTTGAAATTTGCCAAAAATATAAGTTGATGAGTTGTTACTTATAATATGAGTTAAATAATGATATTCTGTAATAACAGTTTGAGATTTTTCAAGATCATTACTATTTAATGAAATTTGGTAAACTATGCCTTTAGGTAAATTGGGGTTAAAGCCATTGCTATTTGAAGCAGTTAAAAAACCTAAGGCTATTACGAGATATTTAATAAGTGGTTTCATGGCTAATTAGTTTTAGTTAATAATTAAGTATAGTTTTCTTAAACCCTTATAAGTTAGGGCTTAATGGGTATTTGACTAAAACAAACTAGTTTGGTAAGTTGTTATATGTTTTTACTTACAAAAAGGAATAAATGTTTCATTAAATGGCGAAAATAAAAATTTTCAGAATAATAAACTGATTATTTTATGATTGTGGATTCTTATTTGGCTATAAATTGTTATGGCAAATTAAATGTTGTTCTCTATTCTGTTTAAAATAGAAGAAAGATATTTCATAAGCTCTAAAGAAGCAACTTTGTGTTCGGTTATAAGTTCTATAAAATCGGTGATTAATATTTTAAGTCCTCTTGTGGATGTTGATGTAAATGCAGAATAATTACAGTACCCTTCAATATAAACACTATCAATCCCAATTAGTTCGTTGTTAGAAAGGTGCAAGAAATCAATTTCACTTTTATTTTTTATTTTTTTTAGAGCAACATCTCCTTTTTCAATAAAATAAATATACTTTGTAATATCACCTTCTTTAAATAAAAGTTCATTTTTATTTAAGTTAAAAAAACCAGAAGAAATTGATTTTATTTTTTCAATTAAATCTAGAGGTAACTTACTATTTGAAATATTTTCTTGCATTTCTTGGAATAACATTAGCTAAATTAAAGGATTAGAAGCCCCAATAAAATGACTTACATCATATTAAAATTGATAAGGTGAATTTTTACATTTTAAAAATATTATTCTTTCTATAGTCCCAATAATAAAGACTTTAATTATAATGTAATATTTTACACAAATATTTTGTTTAACAAAAAATAAAAAAAAGTAAACAATATGTATTTATTTTGTTTAATATTGTAGAAAAAATGTTAAACAAAAAATATAATATCATGAAAAAATTAGTTTACAAATTAGCACTAGGAGTCTTTTTAATACCTTCTATTGCATTTTCACAAACAGCGAGATTACAGATTATACATAATTCAGCAGATGCTATAGCAGACCCTGTTGATATATATGTAAATGGAGTTTTACTTCATAACGATGTTCCATTCAGAGCAGCTACTGCTTTTGAGAATGTTCCAGCTGGAGTAACATTAAATGTAGGAATTGCACCAGGAGCAAGTAGTTCTGTATTAGATACTGTTGCAAACTTTCCTGTAGTATTAACTGCAAACGAAACTTATGTAGTTGTAGCAGATGGAATTGTAAGTTCAACAGGCTATTCGCCAGCTCAGCCATTTGGTTTAGCAGTTTATGGAATGGGAAGAGAGTCAGCAACAAACCCAAATAATACAGATGTATTGGTTCACCACGGAGCTACAGACGCACCAACAGTAGATGTTTATGAAACAGGAGTAGGAGCTGGAATAATTGTAGATGATATGTCATACGGAGAATTTAATAGTACAGGTTACTTAGAGTTACCAACGGCAGATTATACATTAGAAGTAAGAGATGAAACAGGAGCAGTAACAGTTGCAACGTATTCAGCACCATTATCAACATTAAGTTTAGATGGAGCAGCATTAGTAGTTGTAGCATCAGGGTTTTTAAATCCGGCAAACAATAGTAATGGAGAAGCTTTTGGATTATATGTTGCATTACCAACAGGAGGTGCATTAATTCCATTGCCTGCCGTGGCTTCCACAACAGCGAGATTACAGATTATACATAATTCAGCAGATGCTATAGCAGACCCTGTTGATATATATGTAAATGGAGCTTTACTTCATAACGATGTTCCATTTAGAGCAGCTACTGCTTTTGAATATGTTCCAGCTGGAGTAACATTAAATGTAGGAATTGCACCAGGATCAAGTAGTTCTGTATTAGATACTGTTGCAAACTTTCCTGTAGTATTAACTACAAACGAAACTTATGTAGTGGTTGCAGATGGAATTGTAAGTTCAACAGGCTATTCGCCAGCTCAGCCATTTGGTTTAGCAGTTTATGGAATGGGAAGAGAGTCAGCAACAAACCCAAATAATACTGATGTATTGGTACACCACGGAGCTACAGACGCACCAACAGTAGATGTTTATGAAACAGGAGTAGGAGCTGGAATAATTGTAGATGATATGTCATACGGAGAATTTAATAGTACAGGTTACTTAGAGTTACCAACGGCAGATTATACATTAGAAGTAAGAGATGAAACAGGAGCAGTAACAGTTGCAACGTATTCAGCACCATTATCAACATTAAGTTTAGATGGAGCAGCATTAGTAGTTGTAGCATCAGGGTTTTTAAATCCGGCAAACAATAGTAATGGAGAAGCATTTGGATTATATGTTGCATTACCAACAGGAGGTGCATTAATCCCTTTACCTCCAGTATTCCCAACTTCAATTAATGAAATTGAAAATGTAAGTATTGATTATTTCCCAAACCCAACAAATGGATTAGTTAATATTAAAGGAATTAATTTAAATAATTACAATATTTCTATAACAGATGTTTCAGGTAGATTGATTCAATCTAATAATTATAGTGTTAATGATAACCAATTAAATATTCAAAATTTATCTAACGGTTATTATAATGTAACTTTCATTAATAACATTGAAGATATAAAAACAATACAGTTAATTAAACAGTAAAGGTAGGTTATTGATAACTGTTAAAGGGCTTGCAAACTGCAAGCCCTTTTTTTATTAAATATTTTGAAATAAAACTTTAGCTTTTCTATATAATTCTTCTGCTTGTTCATAATATAAGGTTTGTTGACCATCGCTAAATGCATTTTCTGGTTGTTCATGAACCTCTATAATAATTCCATCGGCACCAGCAACAACTCCTGCCAAAGCCATAGTTGCTACATGTTGTCTTAATCCAATACCATGAGAAGGATCAACAATTACAGGTAAATGGCTTTTCTCTTTTAAAATAGGAATGGCATTTAAATCTAATGTGTTTCTGTAGGCATTTTCATAAGTTCGAATTCCTCTTTCGCACAATAATAGTTTTTCATTACCATTTGAAAAAACATACTCAGCCGATGCTAACAATTCTTCAATGGTGCCTGACATTCCTCTTTTTATTAAAACGGGCTTGTCTACTTCGCCTAATACATCTAATAAGTTAAAATTTTGAGAGTTTCTTGCTCCAACTTGAAAGACATCTACATAATCTAACATTTCTTCAACTTGAGAGACTTGCATTACTTCAGTAATTACTTTAATACCATTTTCTTTACAATGTTTATAAAATAATTTTAATCCATCCATTCCTAAGCCTCTAAAAGCATAAGGAGAACTACGAGGCTTATAAACTCCACCGCGCATTATTTTAATATTGTTTTTTAATAGGTGTTGAACAGTATTTTCAATTTGAGCTTCATTTTCTATAGAGCAAGGACCAGCCATTATTGCTAACTCATTTCCTCCTATAGTTACATCATCTCCTAAATCAATTATTGTTCTGTTGATTTTCCATTTTTTAGATACTAATTTATAAGCATCAGAAACACGATGAATATCTTCTATTCCATCTAGATTTCCGATTGTTCTTATGTCAAAATCAACTTTTGGAATACCAATGATATAGTTTTTAAATTGTGTTTTAACCTCATTAGATTTAATATTTAGGCCGCTTAAAGAATTTAGTAATGCATCTTTTTGCAATGAGGTAATAGTATCGGATAATTGAATTATCATTTTATTGAAGTAATAAATTGTTTAATAGTTTCTTTTATATTTTCACTGTCAGTTAACGCTTTAATAAAGGCACTTCCAATAATGGCTCCATCTGCATATGTACAAGCCTGTTCAAAAGTTTCTGCATTGCTAATTCCAAAGCCAATTAGTTTTGGAGTAGTAATATTTAAAGCGGCTATTTTTTTAAAATATTCTGTTTGATAATTTTGAATCTCTGATTTACCCCCAGTAATTGCATAAGAAGAAACAACATATAAAAAAGCAGAGCTCTCTTTAGCAATTTCTATAATTCGCTCATCAGCTGTTTGTGGAGTTATCAAAAAGCTCATTTTTATATCATATTTTTCAAATAGCTTTTTATATTCTTGCTGATAAATATTTAAGGGCATATCTGGAATGATTAAGCCATCAACTCCCACTTGAGTTGCTTTTTTTACAAATTGTTCAACTCCATATTGAAGCATTTGATTGTAATAACCCATCAAAATAATTGGAATTTGAACAGATCTTCTAATTTCTTCAACTTGTTTAAAAATCAATTCTAATGTAATTCCATTTTCAATAGCAATCTCACTACTATATTGTATTGTTGGGCCATCTGCTAAAGGGTCAGAAAAAGGCATCCCTATTTCGACCATGTCTACACCACTGCTAACTAATTCTTTAACAATATCAACGGTATCATTTAAACATGGGAATCCAGCCGTTATATAGACATTTAAAATGTTCTGTTTTTCTTTAAATGTATTTTCTAATCTGTTACTCATTGTCCATTATTTTCATGTAAGTTTCCATGTCTTTATCTCCCCTTCCAGAAAGGTTAATAACTACATTTTCGTTAGGTTTTAAATCTAATTTGTTTAACACAGCCAATGCGTGGGAGGATTCCAGTGCTGGAATAATTCCTTCTAATTTAGTTAACTCAAATGCTGCCTCTAAAGCTTCTTTATCAGTCGCGCCTAAAAAAGTGCCTCTTCCACTTTTAAATAAATGTGCATGTAAAGGACCTACGCCAGGATAATCCAATCCAGCTGAAATAGAATAAGGTTCTGTTATTTGTCCTTCTGAGTTTTGCATTAATAAAGTTTTACTTCCATGTATTATTCCTTCAGTCCCAATTTGTGTGGTTGCAGCTGTCTCTCCAGTTAAAACTCCTAAGCCATCAGCTTCAACTGCAATTAGTTCAACTTTTTCATTGTCTAAAAAGTGATAAAAAGCACCAGCAGCATTACTTCCTCCACCAACACATGCAATTACTTTGTCGGGGTAATTTCTACCCGTTTTTTCTTTCAACTGGAATTGCATTTCTTCAGAAATTATTGACTGAAACCTAGCCACCATATCTGGATATGGGTGTGGCCCAACAACAGAACCAATCAAATAATAAGTGTCTTTTGGATTTGCTATCCAATCACGAATAGCTTCGTTTGTTGCATCTTTTAATGTTTTACTACCTGATTTTGCAGCCCTAACTTCGGCTCCTAACATTTTCATTCTTGCCACATTTGGTGCTTGTCGTTTAATGTCAATTTCTCCCATGTAAACTATACAAGGCATATCCATTAATGCACAAACTGTAGCGGTTGCAACGCCATGTTGGCCAGCTCCTGTTTCTGCTATTATTCTGGTTTTACCCATTTTTTTTGCCAATAAAATTTGACCAACAGTATTGTTTACTTTATGTGCTCCCGTATGATTTAAGTCTTCACGTTTTAGGTAAATATTGGAATTGTATTTTTCGGATAATCGCTTTGCATAATAAAGTGGAGTTGGTCTTCCAACATAATCTTTTAAAAGTGATTTATATTCATCTTTAAATTCTTTAGATTCAATAATGTCTAAATAACAATCCTTTAATTTTTTAACATTAAGGTAAAGCATTTCAGGTATAAATGCACCACCAAAATCTCCATAAAATCCATCCTTATCAACTGAATAATTCATCTTTAAATAATTTTATGTTAGTTATATTTTTATAACAATTAGCTGTTTCAAATTTGCTGTTAATGTCAATTCCTACAAATTGAGAGTGCTTAAATATTTTAATTTGATCAACCATTGTTTCATCTATTCCTCCGCTCAATAAAAAAGGAATGTTTTCTGAATATTGATTTAATAACTCCCAGTTAAAAACTATTCCATTTCCTCCAGCTTTTTTTCCAAACGCATCGAATAAAAAATAGTCACAATAAGGTTCATAAGCTTTTAATTGTTTAAAATCGAACTCAGGATGAATGTTAAATGCTTTAATAATATCAACACCCAAATCCTTTATTTTTTGGCAAAATTCAGGTGATTCATTTCCATGAAGTTGAGCACTATTAAGTTTGAAACTTATAATTTTTGAATGAATAAATTCTTCGCTTTCATTTACAAAAACACCTACTTTTTTTATGTTGGAAGGGAAATTAACTTCAATATGATCAACAACATTTCGTGGAGATTTTTCATGAAAAATAAAGCCAATAAAGTCTGGCTGGAGTTGAATTAACTCAGCTATATTAGAATTGTCTTTCATCCCGCACACTTTAAGCAATAACATTTCGAGTTAGGTTTATTTGTTCAATAAATTTTTTGGCTGTTATTTCTGGTTCGGCAGTTTTCATGAAATTTTCGCCAATCAAAAAACCATCAAAACCATGAGCTTTTAAATCCATAATTTTTTTTGGATTATTAATTCCGCTTTCTGCGATTTTAACTGTGTTTTCAGGTAATTGATTTGCTAGTCGGATAGAGTTTTCATAATCTACTTCAAAGGTTTTAAGGTTTCGATTATTAATACCCACTAAGCTTATTTCAGGAATGTATTTATCTAATTCTTCTTGGGTGTGAATTTCCAATAAAATTTCCATTCCAAGTTGAAAAGCTAGCTTTGAAAACCGGGTTATTTCTTCTTTAGTCAATACAGCTGCTATTAATAAAATAGCATCTGCACCGATAGATTTTGCTTCAATAATTTGGTATTCTGAAATAGTAAAATCTTTTCTTAAAATAGGACAAAAATTAAATTTACGGGCAGTAATTAAATCGCTATTCTTTCCACCAAAAAAATGATTGTCGGTTAAAACTGATAAAGCAGAAGCGCCAGCTTGCATATAACCAATGGTTACTTTTTCTACATCAGCATAAGCGTTAATATTTCCTTTTGAAGGAGATTTGCGTTTAAACTCCGCAATAATTCCAGATTTATCATCTCTTAAAATGTATTTTTTTAAGGACACACAATCGGAATTAAAATAAATACTTTGTTCCAATAATTTTATTGGATGAGTTGATGCCCTTTGTTCAATTTCTTTTCTTTTGAAGGCAATTATTTCGTCTAATATTGTCATTTTTCTTGTTTAATTAATTACCGCCTTAAGGCATTTTATTGCATTACCAGCTTCTAAAGAAGCTATTGCTAAGCCCTTACATTCATCATAAGACTTAGTTGGTTCAAAACATTGAATCGCAAAAGCAGAATTCGCAATAACAACATTTTGTTGAGCTTTAGTTCCTTTATTTTCTAGTACATCAATAAATATTTTAGCTGCTTCTTGTATAGTTTCTCCACCATAAATGGAAGCTTGATTTAATTGATCAAAACCAATTTCTTTAGGAGAAATTAAATAGTCTCCATTATTTGAAATCAATTTAAACTTGCTTGTCAGTGATATTTCATCATATCCATCTAAACTGTGTACCACCTTAAAATTCTTAGTAGAATCTTGTAGCAGGTAATTATAAATTCTAGCTAATTCTAAATTAAAAACTCCAACCATTTGATTTTTAGGAAAGGAAGGATTAACGATTGGACCAAGCATATTAAAGAAAGTTTTTACTCCTAGCTCAGCTCTAATTGGACCAACGTTTTTCATTGCAGGATGGAATAATGGAGCATGCATCATACAAAAATTAGCGATATCTAATTGCTTCTTTAATTTAGATTCATCATTGGTAAATTTATATCCTAAATACTCCAGCACGTTTGATGAACCACAATTGGAAGAAACACCATAGTTTCCATGTTTAGCAACTTTATAACCAGCTCCTGCAACTACAAAAGAGGAAATAGTAGAGATATTAAATGTATTTTTTCCATCTCCACCAGTTCCACATAAATCTATTGTATTAAACTCACATAAATCTATTTTTAAGCACAAGTCTAAAAGGGCTTTTTGAAAACCTTTAAGCTCGTCAACAGAAATGTTTCGCATTAAAAAAACAGTCAAAAAAGAAGCTACTTGAGATGAATTGTAAGCTCCATTTCCAATCTTTGTTAATACATCGTAAGCTTGTTGCTCAGATAATTTTTGTTGTTCGAATAATTGATTTAAAATTACTTTCATCAGATTGCTAAAAAGTTATTTATGATTTCTTTTCCATTCTCAGTTAATATCGATTCTGGATGATATTGAACGCCATAAAGATTATAGTCTTTATGTTTTAAAGACATAATCTGATTGTTTTCCTCAATAGCAGTAATATTTAACACTTCGGGGAATTTTTCTCTTGATATTACCCAGCTATGATATCTCCCCACATTGAAGTTTTGTGGTAAATTTTTATAGATTAAATCTGAATGATCTGTTACTGTTAAATTAGTAGCAACACCGTGATAAACCGTATCTAAATTTTCTAAATTACCACCATAAACTTCACCAATAGCTTGCATTCCTAAACAAACTCCTAGTATTTTTTTAGTTGGAGCATAAGTTTTAATTAAATCTTTTAAAATACCTGCTTCACTTGGTAATCCTGGGCCTGGTGATAAAACAATTGTTTCGTAATTGTTAACTTGTTCGATAGAAATCTCATCGTTTCTAAAAACATCAACTTCATATTTTCCATTTGCTTCAATATAATGAACCAAATTGTACGTAAATGAATCGTAATTATCTAAAACTAATATCTTTTTCATAACTGTTCTGCTAATTTTAATGCTTGTTGTAAAGCTCCTAATTTATTTTTCACTTCTTGCATCTCACTTTCTTCGTTAGATTTAATAACAACACCTGCTCCAGCTTGACTGTAAAGTGTATTTTTTTTACTTAAAAAACTTCGAATAGTAATTGCATGATTCACACTTCCATCAAAACCGAAATAGCCAATTGCACCCCCATAAAAACCTCTGTTTGTATTTTCATACTCTTCAATTAGCTTTAATGCTTTATACTTTGGAGCTCCACTTAATGTGCCTGCAGGAAAAGTATCGGCAAATAATTGTACTGATTCTTTTTGATTAATATCAGCTGTTACCTCAGAGACTAAATGTATTACATGGCTATAAAACTGAACTTCTTTATAAGTTTTTACTCTTACATTTTTTCCGTGTTTACTCAAATCGTTTCTTGCTAAATCTACCAGCATATTATGTTCGGCTGTTTCTTTAGGATCTGCTGCTAACTTTTCTGCTAATTCTCTATCTTCAATATCGTTACCAGTTCTTTTAAATGTTCCTGCTATAGGGTTAATAGTTGCTTTTCCATTTTCAACTTTTATTTGTGCTTCAGGTGAAGATCCAAATAACTTATAATCTCCAAAATCGAAATAAAATAAATATGGTGATGGATTTACTGAACGAAGAGCTCGATATACATTAAATTCATCGCCTTTAAATTTTTGTAGAAACTGACGAGAAAGCACTATTTGAAAAACATCGCCTCGTTGACAATGAAACTTTCCTTTCTTAACCATTTCTTTAAAATCATCATCGGTTAAGTTAGAATGTTGTTCGCCTTCCAATTTAAAATTATATTGAGGGTGTGATGTTGTTTTCACTAGCTTTTCAATTTTGTCAATTTCACTAATTTCATCATCAACTAGATTTTCTATTATCGTTAATTCATTTTTAAAATGATTGATTTGAATAATGTATTTATAGAAGCTATAGTTTATAATAGGAATTGCATTCTCCTTTTTATTTTTTTTAATATTTATTTTTTCAAAGTATTGAATTGCGTCATAAGCAGTATAACCAAAAATGCCATTAATAGTTTTTTCTTTTACTGGAAATTGATTGATGAATTGTTGTAATCCTAAAGTTACATCGCTCCCTTGTATAATAGTTGCATTTTTGTCAAGACCTAAACCGCTAATTTGAATGGAATTGCTTTCTACTTTAAAAGTTGCGAGAGGTGCTAAACAGATAAACGACAAAGCATTTTCATTGCTATGATAGTCAGAACTTTCTAGTAAAAAACTATTATAAAATTTATCTCTTAAATTAAGGTGTAAACCAACAGGAGTAATAGTGTCAGCTAAAAAAGTTGTCGTATTTGTAGTAATATTCATTTTAAATTTTTTGATATAAAAAAAGGCTTAACGTGAGTTAAGCCTTTTTTAAATTTCTTATATAGAGGTTTTTAGTTCACGTTTATTGAGTTTAAACTGAACCACCACCAATTTGTATTTTTTGTCATTCCCATAATCGATTACAAATGTAGATAAAAATAAAATACAAAAGCAAAACTTATTTTATATTCAGTTGAAAACATGAAATTCCTATAAAAATATAAGTCGTCATTTTTTGACAAAAAAAAATGTGAAAACTCGAAAAAAAGTTACATTTGTCTTGATAATAAATTACATACAATTTAAATAAATAAGCATGTCACAACATCAAGCAGAAATTGACGCTTTTATGGATGGCGTTAGAGCGAAACAAGCTCACGAATCTGAATTTTTACAAGCAGTAGAAGAAGTTGCAGAAGCGGTTATTCCGTTTATTGCTGATAAACCTAAATACAAAGAGGCGAAAATTTTAGAAAGAATGGTAGAACCTGAGCGTACAATTATGTTTAGAGTGCCATGGTTAGATGATAAAGGTCAAATCCAAATTAATAAAGGATTTAGAGTTGAGTTTAACTCGGCTATTGGACCTTACAAAGGGGGGTTAAGATTTCATCCTTCAGTAAACTTATCAATTCTTAAATTTTTAGGATTTGAACAAGTTTTCAAAAACTCATTAACTACTTTGCCTATGGGTGGTGGTAAAGGTGGTTCTGATTTTGATCCTAAAGGAAAATCAGATAACGAAGTAATGAAATTCTGTCAATCATTTATGACTGAATTACAAAGACATATTGGACCAGACACTGATGTTCCTGCTGGAGATATAGGTGTTGGAGGAAGAGAAATAGGATATATGTTTGGACAATACAAAAGATTAAGAAACGAATTTACTGGAGTTTTAACTGGTAAAGGACGTAACTGGGGTGGTTCTTTAATTAGACCAGAAGCAACAGGATACGGTACAGTGTATTTTGCTAAAGAAATGCTAGCAACAAAAGAAGATTCTTTTAAAGGTAAAACAGTCGTGATTTCTGGATCAGGTAACGTTGCACAATATGCATTAGAAAAAGTTATACATTTAGGAGGTAAAGTTGTTACTGTTTCTGATTCTTCTGGATATGTTTATGCACCTAATGGTTTTCACTCAGAACATTTAGATTTCTTAATGGATCTTAAAAATGTTAGAAGAGGTAGGGTAAAAGAAATTGCTGATAAATTTGATGGTTTTGAATTCCACGAAGGGAAAAAACCGTGGGAAGTTGCTTGTGATGTTGCTTTGCCATGTGCTACTCAAAATGAGTTAAATGGAGATGAAGCTAAAATGTTAATAGCTAACGGTTGTATTTGTGTTGCTGAAGGAGCAAACATGCCATCTACACCTGAAGCAATTGCAGTTTTTGCTGATGCTAAAATATTATTTTCTCCTGGAAAAGCTTCTAATGCTGGTGGTGTTGCTACTTCTGGATTAGAAATGTCTCAAAACTCTTTAAGATTGTCTTGGACAGCAGAAGAAGTTGATGAAAAATTACATGGAATTATGGTTTCAATCCATGAAGCTTGTGTAAAATATGGTAAAGAAGGTAATTATGTTGATTATGTAAAAGGAGCAAACATTGCTGGATTCGTAAAAGTTGCAGATTCGATGTTAGATCAAGGGTTGGTTTAATTCAAATAATTACTTAGATATAAAAAAGCTCCATTTAAAATGGAGCTTTTTTTATTTAAGAGAAGTTCCAAGATACATTCCTCCAGCTATTATTATGCTTGATATTGTAACACCAATTGTTACAGCCAAAAATGCTTTTTTATAATCCATGCCAAGAATATAGGCTGCTAATGTTCCGATATATGCTCCAGTAATTGGAAGAGGAATCATTACAAAAACCATTAATCCCCATAAACCATATTTATCAATACTACTTTTAGTTTTCTTTTTAGCTCTTTTCGATAAGTAAACAGCACCTTTTTTATAAGTACGACTCTTCCATAAAGTTTTATTTGAGAAACTAATGCCTTTAAAAAAAAGAGGAAAAACTAAAATGTTTGCAATCCATCCCACTAAAAAAGCCCAGCCAACAGGAAGGTTATTCATAACTCCATAGGGAATACCTGCCCTAGCTTCTCCTAAAGGAGATATGCTAATTAAGAAAGTAGTGATAAATTCAGTTAACATTTGTTTAACCTTTTTTTAAGGATTACAATATCGTAAAAAATCGGATGTAAGTAACTTATTTTAGCTAGATGATATTTTTTTGTCGTTAACTTATCTATTTAAGTAAACAAACTTTATAAATACTTTCGTTGAAAGTAGTAAATTCGTTTTTTCTAAAAACAAATATTATGTACGGCAAATTACAATCAGATTTACAGAAAGAATTAAAGAACATAGAAGATGCTGGTCTATATAAAAAAGAACGAATTATTACTACACCTATGGGTGCTGAAGTTAAAGTTAACACAGGTGATGACGTGGTAATAATGTGTGCGAATAATTATTTGGGTTTATCTTCTCATCCAAAAGTAATAGAAGGAGCTAAAAAAGCACTTGATACTCATGGATATGGAATGTCTTCGGTTAGATTTATTTGTGGAACTCAAGATATTCATAAAACATTGGAAAAAAAGATTTCTGATTTTTTAGGTATGGAAGATACTATTCTCTATGCAGCTGCATTTGATGCTAATGGAGGAGTTTTTGAGCCATTATTTGGTGCTGATGATGCTATTATTTCTGATGAATTAAATCACGCCTCTATAATTGATGGTGTTAGATTATGTAAAGCTGCTCGTTACCGTTATAAAAATAGTGATATGGCTGACTTGGAAGAACAATTAAAAGCTGCTCAAGCTCAGCGTAACAGAATTATTGTAACAGACGGCGTGTTTTCTATGGATGGATATGTTGCTAAGTTAGATCAAATTTGCGATTTAGCTGAAAAATATGATGCGATGGTTATGGTTGATGATTGTCATGCTACAGGGTTTATTGGTAAAACGGGAAGAGGAACACACGAGCATAACAATGTAATGGGGAGGGTAGATATTATTACCTCTACTTTAGGAAAGGCTCTGGGTGGAGCAATGGGTGGTTTTACTTCAGGTAAGAAAGAGGTGATTGATATGTTACGCCAACGCTCCAGACCATATTTGTTTTCAAATTCATTATCACCTTCAATTGTAGGAGCATCAATTGAAGTATTTGACCTTTTAAGTACAACAACTGAGTTAAGAGATACTTTAGAATCGAATACGAATTATTTTAAAGATGGTTTGAGAAGAATTGGATTGGAGTTTAGAAATGGAGATTCAGCTATAGTTCCGGTAATGTTGTATGATGCAAAATTAGCTCAAGTATTTGCAGATAAATTACTAGAAGAAGGAATTTACGCTGTTGGATTCTTTTATCCAGTTGTGCCGAAAGATTTAGCACGTATTAGAGTTCAAATTTCTGCAGCTCATACTAAAGCCCATTTAGATAAAGCAATTAATGCTTTTGAAAAAATTGCTAAAGAATTGGGAGTTATAAAATAATTAGAAACAGTGATAATAATAAAGGCGAACCAGTTGGCTCGCCTTTATTATTTTAGGATATATTTTTGTTAAAAATCAAAGTCAGGATCTGAAGCTCTAACGTAGGATTTTTTCTTAGGTTTAATTTTTTTGGTAAATAAAACATCGATTAATTCGTCATCTACAGTTACCATAGTTCTACTCATACCATTAATAATCTTTACAACTTGATCAGGGTATCTATACTTACGGTCTACTTTTTCATACTCATCATCTACAAATCGTAAATACATTTCGTTGGGATCAATTGCGCCGCCTTTAACAGTTACTTTTCCCATAAAACAATCTGCCATACTACCTTTTCTAAAAGTAATTATAACATCATTGTAAGTTCCATCATCAACATCTTCCGCTCCTCTTTTTTCAAAAACTTCAGCATATTTTTGATAACAAGTAATTTGACTGTCGTCTTCTGTTTGAGCTTTTAAAGTACTTATTGTAATTAAAGTAAGTAAGCTTAGTAATAATTTTTTCATAAGTGTAATTCTTAAAAGTGGATATAAAAATAGAAATACTTTATTTATTATCTAAATTTGATAATTAAAAAATGTGTTATAATCGTAAAATATCCTATTTATAATGAGTTTAAAGTTAATAAAAAACAATTTTATAGAAGCTAAACAAATTTTAGACCAATTTTTGACTGATGAAAATAACTTAACTAAAATTGTTGAAGCTGGAGATTTGATGGTAGATTCATTTTTAAAAAGTAAAAAAGTAATTTCTTGTGGAAATGGAGGTTCTATGTGTGATGCAATGCATTTTGCAGAGGAATTAACAGGAAGATTTAGAGAGAATAGGCAACCTTTAGCTGCAATTTCAATTTCAGATCCATCTCATATTTCTTGTGTGGGTAATGATTATGGATTTGATGAGATTTTTTCAAGATATGTTTCAGCAGTTGGAAATCCAGGAGATGTGTTGTTGGCAATAAGTACTAGTGGAAACTCAAAGAATGTATTAAGAGCAGTTGAAGTAGCTAAGCAAAAGGGCATAAAAGTTATTGCGTTGACTGGAAAAGATGGAGGTAAGTTATCTGAAATGTGTGATGTTGAAATTAGAGCTCCACACTCTCAATACTCTGATAGAGTTCAAGAAATACACATCAAAGTAATCCATTCATTAATACATTATATAGAAGAAAAATTACAGTAAATGCTAGTTAAAACTTTTGGTAGTGCTGTTGTTGGCGTTGATGCGATAACAATTACTGTTGAAGTAAATGTTGATCGTGGCATGAAATTTTTTATGGTAGGACTACCAGATAATGCTGTTAAAGAAAGTCAACAAAGAATAGAATCAGCACTGAAAAATGTAGGATATAAAATGCCTGGTAAAAAAACAGTAGTTAACATGGCACCAGCAGATATCAGAAAAGAAGGATCTGCCTACGACTTAACTATTGCTATCGGAATATTAGCAGCTTCAGGACAAATAAAAGATGATAGAGTTGGCGAATACTTAATAATGGGAGAACTTTCATTAGATGGAAGCTTACAGTCAATTAAAGGTGCTTTACCAATAGCTATTCAAGCTAGAAAAGAAGGTTTTAAAGGGTTTATTTTGCCTAAAGCTAACGCAAGAGAAGCTGCAATTGTTAACGACATTGAAGTTTATGGTGTTGATAATATTAAAGAAGTTATTGAGTTTTTTAACGGTGATAAAAAACTTGAAGCAACAGAAATTGATACCCGAAAAGAGTTTTATGAAAACTTAAACAGTGTAGATTTTGACTTTTTAGACGTTAAAGGCCAAGAGAATATTAAAAGGGCCTTGGAAATAGCTGCGGCTGGAGGGCACAATGTAATTTTAATAGGACCTCCTGGAGCAGGTAAAACAATGCTTGCAAAACGATTACCTACAATATTACCTCCGCTATCCTTAAATGAGGCACTAGAAACAACAAAAATTCATTCAGTAGGAGGTAAGTTAGCAAAAGAAACCTCTTTAATTAGTGTAAGGCCATTTCGATCGCCACACCACACCATTTCTGATGTTGCTTTAGTTGGAGGAGGTGGATTTCCTCAACCTGGTGAAATTTCTTTAGCACACAACGGAGTACTTTTTTTAGATGAATTACCTGAATTTAAACGAACAGTTCTTGAGGTGTTAAGACAACCTTTGGAAGATAGAAGAGTTTCTATTTCTAGGGCAAAATTTACTGTTGACTATCCTGCAAGTTTTATGCTGGTTGCCTCTATGAATCCATGTCCGTGTGGATATTATAATCACCCAGAGAAAGACTGTGTTTGTTCGCCTGGTGTAGTACAAAAATATTTAAGTAAAATTTCAGGACCACTATTAGATAGAATTGATTTACATGTTGAGGTTACTCCTGTATCATTTAATGAATTAAGCTCAAAGGTCGAGGTCTCTAATAGTGAAAGTAGTAATCAAATTAGGGACAGAGTTATAAAAGCAAGAGAACTTCAAGAGGAAAGATTTTCTAAAAATAAAGGGGTGCATTCAAATGCACAAATGAATGCTAAACAATTAAGAGAAATTTGTGTTATTGATGAAAAAGCTCAAGGCTTATTAAAAAAAGCAATGGATAAATTAGGTTTATCTGCAAGAGCTTATGATAGAATTTTAAAAGTAAGTAGAACTATTGCTGACCTAGATTTTTCTGAACAGATTAAAACAAACCATGTAGCTGAAGCTATTCAATATAGAAGTCTAGACAGAGAAGGGTGGGCTGGTTAAAGTACAAAAACATTATTTCTTTATAAATAAAAAAGGGCTTTGAATATTTCAAAGCCCTTTTTTGTGTTAGTATTCTAACAAAATTATTCTTTAATAAATTTGATAGGATTATCTATTCCTTCAATTTTAACAAAGTACATTCCTTTAGATAAATTAGAAATGTTAATTGTTTCAATATTTGAATTGATTGAATTAGTATAAACTATGTTACCTAATACATCAATAACATTAATTGAGTTATTAAGAAGCTTGTTATCAACAGAAATATTTAATGCAGTTGAAGCTGGGTTCGGATATACATTTAAAACACCATTTTCAACTTCATTAATTCCTACTGTACTACATACATCTACGGTTACAGCTTTAGTTTTAAATGCACTTACTCCACAAACATTAGATGCTGCAACACCAACTGTTCCAGACATTGTACCGACCGTAGCAGTAATGTTTTGAGTAGTACTAGTGCCTAACCAATCTGCTGGTAATTGCCATACATAGAATACATCTGGAACTGAAGGACAACCATAACTAGCAAGAGAATCTTGACATACAGTAGCAGGTCCGCCAACAACAAGTGGTTTAGCAGGAGCAGCAACAATTGTAATAAATGCACCTTTAGATACTGTTGTTTGGCCACCAGCATCTCCAACAGTAAGTTGAACACTGTAACTTCCTGGAGCAGAATAATAAACTTGAGGATTTTGAACGGTTGCATCTAGTGCAGTCCCTCCGAAAAATTGCCAGTTCCAATCAGTAAGAGTTCCTCCAGTAGTTAAATCTGTAAACTGAATAGTATCACCAACACAAGCAATTAAAGGAGAAGCGTTAAAATCTGCAGTTAAGTTTGTGTTTAAACTATTCCATTTCCAGATACCATGTTCAACAGAACTTACAGTAAAATAACCTGACCAACCAACAGTTGGATTGACAAATTCACAAACAGTATGTTGGTCAGTATCAATAATATTCCATGTAGTTCCACCATCCTCACTATAAGAAGAACCTTGTGTACCAGTTGTAAATATCACTTCTGTGCCTTCAATATAACACAACCCACTTTCAAACACTGATCCTGTAGTAGTTAATTGAGTCCAGTTAGCTCCAGCGTCTGTAGTTTTATATACAACACCACCAGTAGTTAAAACTCCAGTATAACCGTCTTTAAATGAGTAATTTGAACCACCCATATCAGTTACAGGAGTTTGGTACACATTCCATGTATATCCTCTATCTGTAGAGTGATAAAGTCTCCCAGTATTTGTTCCATACCAAACAGTGTCTCCAACTACTTCAATGTCTCTAACATAACCATACTCTCCAGCTGTTGGATTCGGAATGTTTGCTCCATTTACAAGATTCCATGTAGCACCACCATCAGTGGTTGTATAGTTTTCGTATTCTCCATTAATTGGATCTCCTTGGCAAAACCCATTGTTAGCGTCCCAAAAATGAACAACATTACTAAAAGATGAAGCATTATTATAAGAAGCACTATTTTGTCTTGTCCAATTTGCTCCTCCATCTGTAGTTTTCCATATTCCGCCTGTTTGTCCAGCAGCTTGAGGATAAGCAACCAACCATGCATTCATGTCATCTATTGCAGAAACCATAGAAATACCTAAGTTAGGATCACCAATGTCAATTGTTTGAACGCTCCAGTTATTTCCTCCATCAGTTGTTTTAGTCATTTCTTGGTAGTTAGCACCACCACCAGTACCATCTTGACCAATAGCCCATACGGTATTTATATCAACTACATCCATGTGTCCAATTCCTGTACTTGCATTTGTAAATCCAGAGTTTTGTATAATCCAAGCACCATAAGGTTCAAGGCTAACATTAATATAGTCTGTTCTTGTTTTTGTAGCTGCACTTTGTGTGTTGGTTACTGTTAATTCAACGGTATAAACCCCTGCCGTAGAATAAGTAATAGCTGGTGGTGTCTGACCATTAAAACTTGAAGGAGTTCCTCCAGGGAATGACCATTGCCAATCTGTAATAGTGTTTCCGCCATCGATAGATTGGTCTGTAAATGTTACAGTTTGCCCTTCATAAATTGATGTTGGAGCTCCAATAAATTGAACTAAAGGATCACCTGTAACAGTTGCAGCAACACAAGCTAGAGCAGCAGCAGCGTCAATTCTTGGTCCAATATCTCTTGTGCCGCCAGTTGGTACTCCAGTTGTTTTTAAACAGTTCTCTATTTGAGTAGGTGTTAAAGTTGGGTTAATGCTTAGCATAGAACCAACTAGCCCAGCAGCAAATGGTGTTGCCATAGAAGTACCTGATATCGCAGCATAATTTCCTGTAGAACCACTATAGTATGTACTGTTTAAGCCGCCAAAGCTATTTGAACCAGCACCTCCACCTGGTGCAGCAATATCAACAAAAGAAGTAGCACCATTATAATTTGTAAAACTTGAAGGTGAATTATTTCCATTAACAGATCCAACACAAATAACATTGTCATATGCTCCTGGATATTGTAAAACTGTATTCCCATCATTTCCAGCAGCAGCTAAGAAAACCACTTCAGGATAAGAATTAATTAAGTTTTGCATAGCAGTACTGTTACCTGTACCTCCATAAGACATGCTAACAACATTGGCTTCATTAGCACAAGCCCATGCAACACCCTCAAATCCATAATATATTGCATCACCACTTGGAGCGTTATCTGGAGTTGCTTTAACTCCAATTAATTCGCAATTTGCACCTAAAGAAGCAACACCAATAGAATTATTAATATCGGCAGTTGCTAAGCCAGCACAGTGAGTTCCATGAGCCCAACCTCCACCAGCAGGAGGAGTAGCATCAGCATCATTGTCAGCAATATCCCATTGCTTATATGTTGTCAAATCAACGTGATCAGCATATACTGCATTATCAACAATTGCAATTTTTATTGAGTTACTACCTTGGCTAATATCCCATGCAGCTTCAGAACCAACTAAATCATGATACCATTTTCCAGTACCATTATATAAAGGGTCATTAGGTACGAAGTTTAACTTATAAATAGGTTCTTTTTCAGCATATTCTACATCCTCTAATTGACTTAACTTTTTTATGATTTCATCAATTTCAGCGTAATTGCTAAATTTTAAACGATAAATTTTTTGTAATTCATCTTTTCCTGTGTGATAAACTGGACGATTAAAGTCTGAAATTGAGAACGCTTTAAGAGCATTTCTTAATACAGGGTAATCACCAATATTTTCATTTTTAACCAATGATTCAGGTTTATCTTTTAATGTTTCAGCTGTTTGAACATTTTTCTTGAGTTGAAACAAGATGCTACCATCCAAAAAATTGGAATCATACGTTTGGGCAAACCCAAAGCTACTTATCAGTAAGCCGACTGCCAAAGCAATTTTTCTCATACTTATTTTAGTTTAGTTAGTGTAAATTAAAAGAGTATTAAAATTACTAAATAAGTTTTAATAAATAAATTTTAATTTCCCACACCCTTGGATTGTTGAGAATTTAACAATAAAAACAGTTATGTTTAATTTAATTGAAAATGATAACCTATGTTAAATTCCGTAAAGTCTGCTTGACCAAAATTTGCATTTATATGTGTGCCAATAAAAAAGTTGTGTTGAGGAAGTTTATTTGTATTAATTAGATACAGATTCAAACCCATTCGCGAAGCAAATAGTTTTTTTAAATAATAAGTTGGCCCTTCATTTTTCTCATATACGGTATTAAATTCTTTATAAAACGGCTTATATAAGTTTAAACCTCCCATTACATCTAATCCAATGTGCCCCATTAAAAACTCTGAGCCAATAAAAAAATAGATGTTAGAAGAATTAATTTTTGGGGCTGAAATATAATCAGCGTTTTGAGTTGTTACGATATAATTATTGTACTGTTCATAATAACGATAAGCAAACCCAGTTCTCACTTTTAAGTGTTTATTAAATATGATTCCTAAAGATAGAGCTGAAGTGTAAACTTCTCTTTTTGTACCTCCGATAGGTTCTGCAGTTCCGCCTAATTCATGAAACCCTATCCCTTGTCTAAAATTAATGAAGATGGATTTTGATTTTTGTTTTGAAACAGAAAGGAGATTCTTAGGTTCTTTTTTAGGATTGTAAAATTGAGCAGCTAAACTTAATAGTCCTGAATTTAATCCAAAATTAGGGAGCTGTGTGTGTCCGTTTGAAGCATGAGAATATCCTCCTCCGAAACGAAGATGTAACCCATTATTATGGTAAATGGTTTTATATAAAAAAGCCTGAAACCCCCAAGTGAAACCAGAGCCAATAGCAACGTTGTCTGTATTACTAATACTGTCAAAATGAGTAGTAAAGTAAGAAGCTCCAATGGCTAATTTTATGTAAAAAGGATTTTTTTTATTTTTTAACTTAAACTGTATATAGGGTGATAAGCTAAACTGATTACCGTAAATTTTATTATTACCTAGGTTGGACCCAAAAAAAGCTAAACCTGTTTCGGGAAAATTGTAATATCTTGCCCAACTTGAAGTGTCCGTATTAAAAGAGCCTAAATTAATAGCAAATGCAGTTTGAAGAGTTGATTTTGGGAAATTAACAGAATAGTTAGGGACTATTTTCCCGCCCATTAATTCGGTTTCTAAAAAGTATTTTGATTGTCCAAAGGAGCTACAAACAACAATTAAGAAAAGAAAGAAAAGTGATATCTGTTTAAAGAAAGTAATAACTAGAGTTTTAGTGTTCAAATATAAAAATATAAAAGCAATAAAAAGGGCTATGAATTTCATAGCCCTTTAATATACTTATCGTTTAATTTATTTTCCGTGACATTGTTTAAATTTTTTACCACTTCCACAAGGGCACAAATCATTTCTACCTACTTTTTTCTCAACTCTTACAGGTTGGGCTTTTGGTTTTTCTGCTTGTTGAGGTTGTCCTTGTTGTTGAGGAGCAGCATAATTATCCGGTCTGCTAGTTTGAAGATTACTTACTTCACTTTTTTGTGGAGCTTGCGCTTCTTTTGTTTCAATTTCTGGAGCACCTTCTTTTGGCTGAGGTAAGCTACATTTCATTAAGAAACTAGCTACTTCTTTATTTATTTTTAATAACGAAGAATTAAATAATTTAAATGCCTCAAATTTGTAAATCAGTAATGGGTCTTTTTGCTCGTAAACTGCACTTTGTACCGATTGCTTTAATTCATCCATCTCACGTAAGTGTTCTTTCCAATCCTCATCAATCATCGCTAAAATCACATTTTTTTCTGTAGATTTTATTAACTCTTTGCATTCGTTTTGGTAAGTTTTTTCGAGAGGAGTTGATACATTTAAAACTTTTTGACCATCTGTAATTGGCACTAAAATGTTTTCGTAGTGAGCTCCTTGATTTTCATAAACATCCTTAATAACAGGGAATGCCATTTGAGCAATTAACTCAGATTTTTTGTGATAGTGAGTTAATGCTAAATCATGTAATTCTTCAACTAATTCTATTGCATTTCCTTCAAAAAATTCTTTTTCTTGGAAAGGATTTTGAATAGATAATAAACGAATTAAATCAATTTTATAGGTTTCGAAATCACCATGATCTTGAGCATCATTTACAATGTCTTCACAAACATCATAAATCATGTTTGATATTTCAACCCCAAGACGTTCTCCATGTAAAGCATTTCTACGTTTAGTGTAAACAACCTCACGTTGCGAGTTCATAATATCATCGTACTCTAATAATCGCTTACGAATACCAAAGTTATTTTCTTCTACTTTTTTCTGTGCTCTTTCGATTGATTTAGTAACCATTGAATGCTGGATAACTTCACCTTCCTCAAGGCCCATTCTATCCATTAATTTAATGATACGCTCTGAATTAAATAAACGCATTAAATCATCTTCTAACGAAACAAAAAATTGAGATGAACCTGGGTCTCCTTGACGACCAGCACGACCTCTTAATTGCCTGTCAACTCTACGAGAATCGTGGCGTTCAGTACCAATAATTGCTAAACCTCCAGCTTCTTTTACACCCTCTCCTAATTTAATATCGGTACCACGACCAGCCATATTTGTTGCAATTGTTACAGCTCCTGGTTGACCTGCTCCGGCAACCACTTCAGCTTCACGTTGGTGTAGTTTTGCATTTAATACATTGTGGTTAATGCCTTTCATTTTAAGCATTCTTCCTAATAACTCAGAAATTTCAACAGAAGTAGTACCTACCAATACGGGTCTTTTTTGATTTACTAATGTTACAATTTCATCAATTACTGCTGTATATTTTTCTCTTTTAGTTTTGTAAACCAAATCTTGTCTATCATCTCTGGCTATAGGTCTGTTAGTTGGAATAATAACTACATCTAATTTATAGATATCCCAAAGCTCCTGTGATTCAGTTTCCGCAGTACCAGTCATTCCCGAAAGTTTATGGTACATTCTAAAATAATTTTGTAAAGTTACAGTTGCATAAGTTTGCGTAGCAGCTTCAACTTTCACATTTTCTTTAGCTTCAATAGCTTGGTGTAATCCATCAGAATAACGACGGCCATCCATAATACGGCCAGTTTGTTCGTCAACAATTTTTACTTTATTGTCCATTACAACATACTCAACATCAATCTCAAACATTGCATATGCTTTCAATAATTGGTTAATAGTATGGATTCTTTCTGCTTTTACTGAGTAATCTTGTATAACTCTATCTTTTTCAGCAAGTTTTTCAGCTTCTGAAGTATTAGATTTTTCTATCTCTGCAACTTCAGAACCAATATCAGGCATGACAAAGAATTTTGGATCTTCTCCTGCTCCAGTAATTAAGTCAATACCTTTTTCTGATAATTCTACTGAGTTACTTTTTTCATCCACCACAAAAAACAAAGGTTCATCTGCCTTAGGCATTTCTTTGTTTTGGTCTTGCATGTAGTAATTCTCAGTTTTTTGGAGCATGGCTTTAATTCCTTGCTCACTTAAAAACTTAATTAAAGCTTTGTTTTTTGGGAATGCTCTATGTGCTCTTAATAGAGCTAAGCCACCTTTTTCTTGATCTTCTTTACTTATTTTTTCTCCATTACTTAATGGAGATAATAATTTTTTAGCTTCACTTAATGCTTCAGTAGCAAATTTCTTTTGTTCAGCTACTAATTTTTCAACTCTAGGTTTTAATTCATGAAACTCATGTTTGTCTCCTTTAGGAGTTGGACCAGAAATAATTAAAGGTGTACGTGCATCATCAATTAAAACAGAATCTACTTCATCTACAATTGCATAATGATGTTTCCGTTGAACCAAATCTTCTGGCGAGCGAGCCATATTATCTCTTAAATAATCAAATCCAAATTCGTTATTTGTACCATAAGTAATATCTGCTAAATATGCTTTTCTTCTTTCTGGCGAATTAGGTTCATGCTTATCAATACAGTCAACAGTCATTCCATGGAATTCAAAAATTGGAGCCATCCATTCAGAATCCCTTTTTGCTAGATAATTATTTACTGTTACCAAGTGAATCCCTCTTTCAGCAAGAGCATTTAAATATACGGGTAATGTACCAACTAAAGTTTTACCTTCACCAGTTTGCATTTCAGCAACTTTTCCTTGGTGTAACACACTACCGCCAATTAATTGAACATCGTAATGAACCATAGCCCATGTGACTTCTGTTCCAGCTGCTAGCCATGAATTATGATAAATTGCTTTATCACCATTAATCTCAACGCTATCTCTTTGTGCAGCAATATCTCTATCCATTTGGGTTGCGGTAACCTCTATGGTTTTATTTTCTGCAAATCTTCTTGATGTTTCTTTTATAACAGCAAAGGCTTCAGCTTGAATTTCTAGTAAAACTTCTTCAATTTGTTCAAGAACTTTTTTGTCTAGTTCATCTATTTCATTGTAGATGTTTTCTTTATCATGAATGGAAAGATTATTGTCTTCGTCAATTTTAGTTTTTAACGCTGCAATTTTATCTTCGGTTTCTTTTGTATATTCTTTTATTTTTGATTTAAAAGAATTTGTTTTAGCTCTTAATTCATCATTAGACAATGAATTAAGTTGAGTGTAAACTGCATTAGTTTGCTCTATTATAGGTGATAATTCTTTTAAATCTCTATCGGTTTTGCTTCCTAAAAAAGTTTTTAGAACTTTATTTAATAATCCTGCTCCAGCCATCTTAAATATTTGTTTATAAATGAATCGCTACAAAGTCAAAAATTTTACCATTTTTACTAGTCGGACAATTTGACTTGTATAACCGACAAATGTAGTTAATTAACTAAGAACTTTGAAGGTTGAAATAAAAAAACAGTATTGATTATTTACATTTTT
Source organism: Vicingus serpentipes (assembly GCF_007993035.1). NCBI lineage: Bacteria > Pseudomonadati > Bacteroidota > Flavobacteriia > Flavobacteriales > Vicingaceae > Vicingus > Vicingus serpentipes. The sequence continues at coordinate 103,241 of NZ_VOOS01000005.1, read as the reverse complement.
GATTATGCGCTCAATTATTTATATTTGTGGCTCGTTAAATTTATATGAATCAAGTAAAAACAGAAAGTATAGTAGCAATTAGCTTAATGGAAAAATTGAAATGCTATGCTCAAATTTTAAAACTTAAGATTACTGTTTTTGTAGTGATTTCAGCAGTTTTTGGTTATTTTATAGGAGCTGCAACATATAATCTTTCAGAAATTATAAGTTTAGTAATAGGTGGCTTTTTAGTTACTGGTTCTGCTAATACGTTTAATCAAATTATTGAACGTAATCATGATAAACTTATGACAAGAACAGAGGGTAGACCTCTGCCTCAAAATAAATTAAATGTAAATGAGGTAATTGTTTTTGCTTTTTTGTCAGGAATTATTGGAATTACTGTTTTATGGATTGCCTTAAATCCACTAAGTGGTGTGCTAGGCTTATTGGCTATTTTTATGTATGCTGCAATTTACACTCCTCTAAAAAGAATTTCTCCTTATGCAGTTTTTGTTGGTGCTTTTCCCGGAGCAATCCCTCCAATGTTGGGGTTGGTAGCATCAACTGGTAGTTTTGGCTTTGAGGCAGGTATGTTGTTTGCTATCCAGTTTTTATGGCAATTTCCTCATTTTTGGGCCATCGCTTGGCGTTTGCATGGGCAGTATCAAAAAGCCGGGTTTAAAATGTTGCCTTATGATAAGAAGAATAAAACTAGCGCTGTTATTATTTTTATTAGCAGTTTATTATTAATGCTTTCTAGTTATTTGCCTGAATATTTTAATGTAACTGGAAGAATTGCTACAGTTGGTTTGTTCTTACTGTCTTGTTTAATGGTTTTTCCAGCATTTAAGTTAATGCAAACTCAAGATGATAAATATGCATTAAGAGTAATGTTGATGTCTTATGTGTATTTGATTTTTTCTCTTTTATTTATTTTGGCAGATAAAGTTTAACAATGAAAACGGAAGCCTCTTATAATAAACTAATCACATCTATTTCTATAATATTACCAATAGCTGTTGCTACTTTATTTGGTGTTAGATTGCCTAATGTTGAACCACTTAGTTTTCTACCTCCTATTTATGCTTCAACAAATGGCTTAACTGCAATTTTTCTTCTTTTAGCAGTAGTTGCAATTAAAAATGGAAATCGTATTCTTCATGAACGATTAATGAAGGCATCTTTAATTTTGTCAATTTTGTTTCTGTTGATGTATGTTGCCTATCATATGACATCAGATCCTACTCCATTTGGAGGTGAAGGAAGTATAAAGTACCTTTATTACTTTATACTAATTTCTCATATTATTTTATCAATTGCAATTATACCATTAGTATTAATTACTTATGTTAAAACGTTGTCAAATCAATTTGATAAACATAAAAGGATTGCAAAAATTACTTTTCCTTTATGGCTTTATGTTGCTGTTAGTGGGGTGGTAGTATATTTAATGATTTCCCCTTATTATTAATTATCTTCTAAAGATAGATTAGTTGATTCTCCATTAAAAAATGTGTACTGATACTGAATAATTTTTATAAATTCAGTTTCTACTTCTTGAATTAGTTGTGCAGTTAAGAGAAATGTTGTTTTGTCGTATAAAAACTGTTTAGATATTTTATATGTTTCATTTTCATAAATCTTTATTTCTAAAACATTATCAAAATCATCATAATAATATTTTTCGGTTTTTGTGTTAGAAGTGCTTAAGTCTTCATTTGTTATTACCTCAATGATGCGTCCTTTTTCATCATATTTATAAGTGGTTTTATGTTTTTTATTTCCAATTAAAAACTTGGTATATTTTTCACTTAAATATCCTAGCTCATTGTAATAGTCAATTTGCTCTTTATATGGTTTTTTATAATTGTTATAAAAGGTCTTTTGAATTTGTTTATCACTAAGTTTTTGATAGGAAAAACTATCACTTTTGATTATATAGCGATTGCCTAATTGGAAATAATTTTTCGCTTCACATAAATTTTCTTCCCTACAATATGTTTGTTTGTTTATTCCTCCTAATTTATCATAAGAAAACTCATGTGAATAATACCCATAAGTATCATTTTTACGAATCAATTCTAAATTGTTATTAGTATCATAATAATAATTAATCACATTAGTGTCTTTTCTAAGTCTAGCATCATGGAAAGTGGAAATCTGCATGGTTAAATTTCCAACAGCATTAAACTCGTAATAAAAATCGAGTCCTTTAGTTCTGATAATATCTTTTACTTTTTTTGTAGATCGAGAGCCTTTGATTGATTTTATTTTATTCAGGCGAATAAAGTTTGTGTTGAAAAATGGTTCGTCACTAAAAAGAGGTTTATTAAGGTCTAATATTTGACCAAAAGAGCTTAAACTAAAGCAAATAAATAGAATGGATATAGTGATTAACTTGTTCAATGAAGTTTTATTAGAAGTACAAAGAACTATAAATAAAAAAGCATCTTAAATTTTAAGATGCTTTTTTATTAACTATATAATGTTTAATTACTCTTCGTCTTTATCAAAATATACAGCAGTCATGTCTCTATATTCCATTGCATTTGAAGGGAAGTTCTTTACATATACTTGAATTAAACGTGTATTTTCATCATAGAAAATAGGTAAAGTCGCTGCATCATCAACTGCTATCTGATCAGCTTGTTTGTACAATTCGTAACGCTTTGCCTCGTCAACTTCTCTTAAAGCTTCATTAAATTTAGCGTCAAATGCTTCACTTTGATATCTAACAGAATTTAAATAAGAATTTGTAGACATATCTTCAGGTACATTTTTACCATATAGTAAACTTAAGAAGTTTTCAGGATCTGGGTAATCAGCTATCCATGCTGATCTCCAAAATAATGCTTTCCCTGTCTCTAAGTTGTCTAAGTGCTGAGGAAATTGTAGCTGCTCAATATTAATTTTAACACCTAAATTTTCACTTAACATTTTTTGAACAACTTCTGCAATTTGAACATTTCTATCTCCACCACCAGAGTTAATTTGTAATGTAATTTCAGGGAATCCTTTACCATTTTCATACCCAGCCTTTTTAAAGTGCTCTTTAGCTTTTTCAGGGTTAAAGACATAACCTTCTATGCTTTCGTAGTCATAACCTTTAAAAGGAGGTACAAATCCATGAACTCCAGGTCTTCCATCTCCTTGTAACGTATATGTTACAATTGAATTTTTGTCAATTGCATAGTTAAAAGCTTTTCGAACATCAACATTGTCAAAAGGAGGAAGTTTATGTTGCATACCAAGATAAACAACACTCATAGCAGGAACAACTTGCATTACATAAGGCTTATTTCCGCCTTTTTTAGCATCTTCTAATTCACCAACAACATCTTTTATCATTTCAAGAGGCAAACGATAAACCATATCTAAATTACCTTTTCTAAATTCAAGTAATTCAGCTTTCTTTTCTTTAATGAATGAAAATTTAATTCCATCTAGATAAGGTAATTGGTTTCCATATTGATCATTTTCCCAGTAATCAGGATTTCTTTCAAGAATAACAGTTTCTGATTCTTTTATAGTTTTTACTCTAAAAGGACCTGTTCCGACACAATTTTTTCTCATGTCAATTCCATACATATCAAAAGCTTCTTTTGGATAAACCCAACATGCAGGGTGGCTAAGTATTTTTAAAAATCCTGCAAATGAATAGTTTAAGTTAAATTCAATAGTGTAATCATCTATTACTTTTATGCCTTCTATACCTCCAGCTAAAGGAGTTTTATTAATTGTTGACTCATAATACTCATTTGCTCCTTTAAGTCTATCTTTAAAAAATGGGAACATTTGATTTTCAGGAGAGCTTTCACATGCTTTTTCAAAACAATATTTTACATCGTTAGCATTAAGTTCTCTTCCTTTTCCATCAGTAAAACATTGATTATCATGAAATTTAACGCCTTTTCTAAGATGAAAAGTAAATGTAGTAGCATCTTCATTTATTTCCCATTTCTCAGCTAAAGATGGTAGAACAGTCAAATCTTCTTGGTTAAGTTTTAATAAACCTTGATAAACTTGATTGGTAATTCTATGTGCAACTACCTCTGTAATGTTTAAAGGATATAAACTTCGAAAGTCTTCAGTTTCGTTTAATTTGAAAACACCACCGTATTTAACACTACCTTTTGCTACCTTAGCATCATCTTTTTTAGTGTTCTCATTACCGCCACAACTTGTTAAAATTACTGCAGCACCTATCAATAAATAAATTAATTTTTTCATAATGTCTAATATAAACTTCTTTTCAAAGAAACACAAATATAATTAATACCTTATAATAATTTAAACAAACTTAGATAAACTCTAATTTTTTTTAGATGAAATGCGTTTATCTATTTTTGAGAATTTTATATTAACCAGTAAAATGTTTATTAATAACCTTTTCTAAAGGCCACAAATGGTATTTTTACAGATGAACGACTTTATGAGTTTCAACCTTATTATTTGAAGAAATTTATTTACATATTATTTGTTCTTTTATCACCATATCTTATTGAAGCCCAATCTTTAAGTAATTTTAAGGTTGCTATTATTTCCTTATCTTCAGATTCAGTTTTTTTAGATAGTTTAGCAATTGTTCCTCAGTCTGAATTACTTTATTTAGATGATGTTTTAATTAATAATTCGTTTTATGAAATAGATTATGGGGCATCAATTTTACGTGTTAAAAATCCTTCAATTTTAAATAAAAAGGTTAAAATTTCTTATCGAGTTTTACCAGTTTCCTTTTCAACATCCTATGAACATAAAAAAATAGGTCAAATAGAACGGTATGATCCGGTATCTAAAAACCCATTTTTATTTGAGTATGTTCCAGCGACTGAGGATGTTTTTTATTTAAATGGATTAAATAAAAGTGGAAGTATTTCTCGTGGAGTAACTTTTGGAAATAACCAAGATTTGGCCGTAAATTCCAGCTTAAATCTTCAGTTGTCAGGAAAAGTTACCAATGATATTAGCATTCTAGCCTCAATATCAGATGAAAATATACCTATTCAAGCAGAAGGGAACACGCAACAATTACAAGATTTTGACAACGTTTTTATTCAATTATTTAATGATCAATGGAGGCTTACTGCGGGAGATTTTTTTATGAAGCAACCTAAGAGTTATTTTTTAAATTACAATAAGAAAGCAAAAGGAGGAAGTTTTGAAATTGCGTTACAGCCAAGTAAAAAAAATGAAAACAGAATATTAACACCCTATATTAGTGCAGCAATTGCAAAAGGAAAATTTGCAAGAAATCAGTTTGTTGGAATAGAAGGGAATCAGGGGCCATATCGATTAAAAGGGAATGATAACGAAACTTTTATAGTAGTGCTATCTGGTACAGAACAAGTTTTTGTTGATGGTCAATTATTAAAGAGAGGTAATGAGTTTGATTATGTAATTGATTACAATACTTCTGAGATAACTTTTACAGCTAATTTTTTAATTACAAAAGATAAAAGGATAGTTGTAACTTTTGAATATTCGGACAGGAATTATTCACGTACGATTTATCATTTTAATACTGAATATGAGAGTGAAAAATTAAAACTGGATTTCAATATTTATTCAGAACAAGATTTAAAAGACCAACCTCTACAACAGGATTTAACAAATGAGCAAAAGTTAGTTTTAGCTAATGTTGGAGATAGTTTGCAAAAAGCTGTAGTACCAAATTTTACTGCTGTAGAATTTTCTGAAAACAAAGTACTCTATCAAATGATAGATACTTTAGGGTATGATTCTGTTTTTGTGTATTCAACAAATCCTGATTCTGCAATTTATCAATTAGGTTTTTCTCAAGTAGGAGCTAATAATGGAAATTATGTCCAAATACAGAGTTCAGCTAATGGAAAAGTATATGAGTGGGTTGCTCCTGTTGGCGGTATTCCTCAAGGAAATTTTGAACCTGTTATTTTATTGATTAGCCCTAAAAAATTACAAGTAACCACTTTGGGTGGATCGTATAAGTTTTCTGATAAATCAATTATTAGTTGGGAAGGAGCATTATCAAATTATGATAAAAACACATTTTCTACATTAGATGGTGAAGATAACATCGGTTATGCTTTTAAGGTAAACTCTATTAATAAAGTTAGCATAGATAATACTCAAGAAAAAGGTTGGCAAATGCTTGTTGGTGGAGGTTATGAATTTGTTGATAAGGATTTTAATTTTCTTGGTCCGTTCAGAAATATTGAATTTCAACGAGATTGGAACACATCTAATTTAACTTTGTTTTCTGACCAGCATTTAGGGCAAGTTCATTTAGGAATTGAAAAAGAAAAAAAAGCAAGTCTAGTTTATCAAATTGATGTTTTACAAAATATTAATGAATATAAAGGAGTTAAAAATAATGTGAATTTTAATTATAACCTAAATGGGTTTAATGCTATTGGTAGTGGTAGCTTTTTATATACTGATGGATTACAAAACACAAGGTTTTTTAGAAATAAGTTAAGATTAACTCAAAATTTAGGTTGGTTTGTATTAGGTGCAGAAGAAGAGTTTGAGCAAAATAAATTTTTGGTCAATTTATCAGATACCTTAAAAGCAAATAGTTATCAGTTTTTAGTTTGGAAATCGTTTTTACAAAATGCGGATACTTCTATTAACAAATACACGTTGAGCTACCAGCAGCGAACTGATAATGTTCCGCTGATTAATCAACTAATACCAACTACAAAAGCAGAAGATGTTGCCATTGGGTATGATTGGTTGAAAAACAAAAATCATATATTAAGAACAAAGTTTACTTATCGTAAATTAGAAATTCTCGAGCCTACTTTATCTGCAATTCAGCCTGATGAAAATGTTTTATCAAGATTAGAATATGTAGGGAAGTTGCTAAAAAGTGCAATTACATTAAATACTTATTATCAAGTTGGCTCTGGGCTTGAGGTAAAAAGAGAATTTTCTTATGCAGAGGTTCAGCCAGGGCAAGGTACACATGCCTATTTAGGAGACTTAAATGGAAATGGAGTTAATGATTTAAATGAATTTGAAGTTGCGGCATTTCAGGATCAAGCTAATTTTATTAAAATATTTACACCAACTAACGATTACGTAAGAACTTACACCAACGATTTTAATCAAGGGTTGTTTTTAAATCCGGAAACACAATGGGGAACAGGCAAGGGTGTTAAAAAGTTTTTGTCGCGTTTTTCAAACCGTACTAATTACAGAGTAGCTCGTAAAGTATCTGATAAAACAGATTATTACAATCCTTTTATAGGAAGTGTAGATGATAGTAGTTTGGTTACCCTTAATTTAGGATTTTTAAATACCATTTATTTTAATCGAACAAATACCAATTGGAGTGCCGACTTTACTTATCAAGATAATCAAGATAAATCTTTGTTAACTAATGGAAAAGAGTCGAGAAGATATTTTATTAGAACGCTAAAAGTTAGGTGGAATTTGACTCGAATAATAACCTTTAATACAACCTTAGCTAATGGAGTAAAAAACAATAAATCGCAATTTTTTACCAATCAAAATTACTATTTAACAAATTATGAAGCGGAACCCAAATTGGTAATACAACCAAATGTAAAATTTCGAATTACGATTTTGTATAAATACAAAGAGAAATACAATGATGAATTTTTAGGGGGGCAAGAATTAAAAGCAAACAAAGTAGGAGGCGAGTTTCGATATAATATTGCATCAAAAGGAAGTTTTTTGTTTAGTATTAATTTTATTGAAAATAAATACAAGAGCATAATAAATAACGAGAGCTTAAATTATGAAATGCTAGAAGGCTTGCAGCAAGGTTCAAATACCACATGGGAATTGGTGTTTCAACAAAATCTATCGAAACATATGCAATTAAGTTTAAATTATAATGGGCGAAAATCGAATGACGCTAAAATAATACATATTGGAGGAGTGCAGGTAAGAGCGTTTTTCTAAAAAATTAGCTCACTTTTATTACTCCTTTCCGGTATAAATCTAGAGCAGTATTTAATAAGCTTGTAACTGTTTCAATTGGAATGTCTTTGTTAGGGTTTACCCGAAGTATCTTCATTCGGTTGCGAATGCCAGTTTCTAACTTAGGATGATTGATGTTTTGTCCCTCTACAAATAGTATATAGGGTTCATTCGTTTTTTTATCTACCCATAAGTAGCAAAACATTTTATTTTTATAACAAAAACAAGGCATGCCGTATTTTTTAGTAGTAGTAATGTTTTCGTCTTGTTGTAAAATGATGTTTCTTAATGTAATTAAACAACCCTTGTTTGGTTCTTCTTTATCAAGGTAAAAATGGTCTTGTTCGTTCATTAGGAATTGTTAACGTTTAGTATATGAAGCGTAGCCTGCCGATAGGCGGCTATGATTTCATATACAGTGTTAGCACCTTTTTTTATTTTTAAAACTGTGGACTTGGAATATCCATTACCCACATCATAATCATTCCTGCTATTCCTCCCAAAAGCATTAATGGAAAAAATAGCTTAACCTGTTTTGCAGTCAAATTCGTATTTCCACTAAAAATCGATTTTTGAAATAGTCCAGGATGTGTTTCAATAAACTCAGCACCATTTTTAAAATAAATCCATCTCACACTTAGCACCCAAAGCACGATTATTGAAAAGTGAAATATTAATACCATTGTATTCATAGCTTTTGGATTAAAGTATTCAAAAGTGTTTTGTGTTATTCCACTCAGATTTCCAATCATCATAATAACCCAAGGAATATTTCCGAAAATCATCCATCCCTTGAAATATTTGTCATAGCCTTCTTTTAATTCAGGGTTTTGAAGGATATATTTCTTTGAGCGATATTTTAGAATTAGTCCGTTTGCAATAGTTACTGCAATGAACATTATCCAAGTATGTTTAAATATTATTTCCATTTCTTTTAATTGGTGCTAACATCCGAATATGTACACCAGTGTACATATTCGCACTATAGATTTACTCAAAAGAAGCTTCAGAATCTTTTTTAGGAGCAAAACTGTAAAAACGAATACCTACTAACAACTCGTGCGTACCATTGCTATAGTTCCTTAGATTGGTGGTTGTAAAATCATAAGCATAGGCAACAGTAAAACTATCGTTTATTAAGTATCCTAACGAAGCTGTTATTGCATCTTTATCACGGTAAGTACCCGCTAACCACAATTTGTTTTTGTATAATACTTTTAATGTTCCTTCAAACTGAATAGGTGCTGGTTTTACATATTTTACAAAAACAGAAGGTTGCAAGGTGAAATCCTCATTTAATTGTAAGTTATAACCTGCTGTTGCAAAAAAGTGACTTGGTAAAGTTCCAGTTGGGTTTCTACCATCTTCAAAAAAGTTAATCTTATTGTTTAATAGTTGTGGTGCAGAAAAACCGAAGTAATATTTTTCGTGGTATAAATACAAACCAAAACCAGCATCTGGTATTAAGGTAGATTGCACGCCATTCGTAATGATGTCGTCATCTTCCTCACGTAAGGTAATTTTAGAGCCATCAATCATAAATTGTAAAATACCTGCAGATAAACCTAACGATAAGTTTAATTTTTGATTTATTTTTAAGTGGTAGGCATAAGCTAAATTAAAGCCAGTTCTTCTAGTAGGTCCAACATTGTCGGTAAATAAATAACCTCCCAACCCCATTTTTTGATTTTTGGTTGGCCCATGAGCACTTAGTGTATAAGTTCTAGGGGCATCTGTAATTCCTTCCCATTGGTATCGGTGTGCCGATTTACCTTCAAAATAAGGGCGAGTACCAGCGATAGCCGGATTTATTAAAAAATCATTTAAATAATATTGACTAAAGTGAGGAAGTTGTTGAGAAAACAACAATCCTCCACTTAGTAATAAAAATGATATTAAAAGTATTTTTCTCATGTTCAAATTATCTTAATACTGTTAATGGACCAGTAAATGCTTCAGTTTTACCATCTTTTAAATCTATAATGTAGTAGTAAGTTCCAATAGGTAAATTTTCTCCATTATAAGTTCCATCCCAATCGTTTTGGTAATCATCAGAGTGGAATAACAATTCACCCCATCGATTATAAATTTCTACAACTGCATCTTGATATTGGTCGATGTAATCAATTACCCAAGTATCATTTTTACCATCTCCGTTTGGTGTGATACCATCAGGGAATTGAATAGTTGGAATAACTGTTACCGTTACACTATCTGTTGCAATACAACCATTAATGCTAGTGCCTGTTACATAATAAGTAGTGGTAACTAGAGGTGTTGCTGTTGGATTAGAAATTGTAGAATCGCTTAATCCAGCAGAAGGAGACCAAGTATAAGTAACTCCTCCAGTTGCATTTAATACAGTACTAGTTTCTTCAATAATTGTGACATTAAGACCCGCATCAATTATTGGTAAAGCTTCTATAGTTACTGTAATTGTGTCAAAATCATTACAAGCACCGCTTGCTTCAAATACGTATTGGAATGCTCCTGTAGTAGTTGGGTTAACTATTACAGTGTCAGAAGTTCCAATAGAAATCATTCCTGGAATAGCAAACCATTCAACAGAATTTACATTTCCTGTAGTAATTCCATTTAAGTTGAAAGGAGCTCCAATACAAGCATTAAAATCTACTTCTGTTTGTGCATCAATTGTGTCTGTAGCAGCTGTAGTTATCACGTCTATCATTGTACAGCCGTTTTGATCAGTCACTGTTACAGTGTTCAATCCTAAACATAAATCTGTTGGATTACTTGTAGTTTGCCCACCTGGTGACCAAGAATATAAGTAAGGACCAATTCCTCCCGAAGGATTAACATTTGCACTTCCATCACAATTAGCACTACAAGTTACATCTACTGAAGTAGAGCTAATAGTTATTGCTGTAGGTTCTGAAATTGTAACACTATCAATTGCATTACATCCATTTGCATCTGCAACAGATACAAAATAAGTACCTGCACATAAATTAGTAATAGAATCTATTGCCATACTGCCAGGAGTCCAAACTGCTGTTTGATATGGAGTAGTTCCTCCAATAGGATTTACTACTGCCCACCCATCACATAATCCGTTACATGAAATGTCATCAGCAGTAATGTTAGCAGTAAAAGTTTGAGGTTCTGCTAAAGTATCTATTGAGACACCAATACAACCTAAATCATCAGTTACTTCTAAAGTGTAAATACCAGTACATAGCCCAGTTGCCGTTGGAGTTGTTTGTCCTGTTGGATTCCATAAATAGTTATAAGGAGCTGTTCCTCCAGTTGGAGTAGATGTTAATTCACCATCGCAAACATTATTACAACTAATTGGTGTTGCTGTTACATTTGTTTGAGGTGCATTACTATTGCTTAAAGCAATTGGAGCAATAGTCGAACATCCAGTTGCATTATCTGTTATTGTTACTGTGTAAGCACCGGCACATAAGTTAATAATTGGATTTGTACTTTGACCATTAGACCAAACAAACGAATAAGGTCCAATTCCTCCACTTGGAGCTAAACTGATACTTCCATTACATTGATTACATGAAGGAAGAACTAAACTTTCGTTAGCCACGATAGGATTAGGTTCAGTTAAAGTTACTGTTGCTGAATTGGTACAACCGTTAGCATCAGTTATCGTTACAACGTAAGTTCCTGCACATAAGTTAGAAATGGTTTGAGTTGTTTCTCCATTATCCCAAGTATATTGATAAGGTAAAGAACCTCCAGTTACTGAAGCCGTAATTTGTCCATCGCAAACTCCGTTACAACCAATAGGTGTATTTGTAATAATAGAAACACTTATTGAGTCTGGTCCAGTAATGTTTGTACTAATAGAATCAGAACAAATTAAATTATCCGTAACAGTTACAAGATAAGTCCCAACACATAATCCAGTTGCTGTTGGGTTTGATTGACTTGTAGGCGTCCATTGATAAACAAATGGAGAAGTTCCAGAACCTACAACTACAGTCGCTTCACCATCACAGTTTTCATAGCAACTCTCAGGTGTTACATTGGTAATAGATAAATTCAATCCATTAGTTCCAATTGTAACAGTATCAATTGAGATACAACCTTGAGCATCTTCAATAGTTACATTGTAGCTTCCTGTACATAACCCAATTGCTGTTGAATCTGTTTGTACTGGAGATGTATTCCAAGTATAAGAATATGGAGCTAAACCTCCACTTGCACTAACAGTTGCAGAACCATTACATGCAGATGTACAAGTTTCATCTATACTAGTTATTGTTGTGTTTGGCCCGGTAATATTATTTACTATTACATTAAAATTATAAACACAACCAGTACCTTGGTCTGTAATTTCTAAAGTAATGATTGAAGCACATAACCCAACAGCTGTTTGTGTTGTTTGTCCATCTCCCCATAAATAGGTATAAGGGCCAACGCCTCCAACTGGATTTGCTGTTGCATCGCCATCACATAAACCACAAGTAGGTCCATTAATAGTTGTACTATCATTTATAGTTGAAGGATCAGTTAAAATGATTGTATCAGAAGTTGTACAATTGTTTGCATCTATGACTACTACATTGTAAGTTCCAGCACATAATCCTGTAGCTGTTTGTGAAGTTTGGCCATCACTCCATACAAAATTGTAAGGAGCTACACCACCAACTGGATTAGTTGTAATTGTTCCATCGCAATTTCCAGAACAATTAACAGGAGTCTGAACTGAAGAAGTCGACAGTGTAGTTGGATTAGGAACCGTAACAGTATCTGTTACTGTACAGCCGTTATTATCTGAAACGGTAACTGTATATAAACTAGAGCATAAACCTGCAGCTAATGAGTTTTGTTGAGTTAAAGCATCATCCCAAGTATAAAGGTATGGAGGATTGCCCCCTGATGCCGTAGCTAATGCTGTCCCATCACAATCTCCATTACAAGTTGCACTTGTTGCGCTAATTGTTATATCTATTAAGGTTGGAGAAGTAATAGTAACACTATCTATTATTGAACAGTTATTGTCATCAGTAATGGTTACGGTATAAGTTCCAACTGCTAAGCCTGTAGCTGTTTGTGAATTTTGAACAGGTATAGTATTCCATGTATATTGATAATTTCCAATTCCACCCGTTGGATTTGCTGTTGCAGTTCCGTCTGAATTTCCAATACAGTTTATAGGTGTAGAAGTAATGTTTGCTAAAATTTCTTCTGGCTCAAATACTCTAGAAGAATCTACAGAGATACAACCATTAGCATCTTGAACGACAACATTATATAAACCTCCACATAAGCTGTTAGCGGTATCATTTGATTGTAATAATATATCATCCCATTGATAGATGTATGGGGCAGTACCTGAATTTATAGTTGTCCAAGTATTTCCATCACATGTTCCAAAACATGAAACACTATCTGCCTCGGTAGTAATATCAGGACCATTTGGGTTGCTTATCAACACGTTTACAGTTTCTGAACAACCTACATTATCTGTTATTTCTACGCTATATGCTCCTGGACATAAGTTTGTTGCATTAGGAGTGTTTTGTCCAGATGGCAACCATAAAATATCATAAGGAGCTCCTGATCCTCCAGCTGGAGAAACTGTGGCATCACCATCACAAATTCCACAAGTAGCATCATTACTTGTAATTGTAGCTGTAATCGCTGTTCCTTGACCAACAGTTAAAGAACGAGTACCCAAACAACCATTAATATCAGTAACAATGACATCATAATTACCAGCACACAACCCAACAATATTAGGGGTACTTGCTCCATTCGACCAAGTATAGTTGAAAGGAGCGGTTCCGCCCGTTACACTAACTAATGCTTCACCATCGCACCCTCCATTACAGTTTGCGTCAATAACTGATGGAGTTATATTTAATAAACTAGATTCAGAGATATTAATATTTTCAGTAATAGAACAACCTAGATCATCAGTTATTGTTACGGAATAATTACCAGCACATAATCCTCCAACACCATTAGTAGTATGGCCAGTACTCCAATTGTATTGGTATGGAGGAACTCCACCTGAAGGAACTACTAATGCTGAACCATTACAAGAACCATTACAAGTAGCATCTATAGTTGTGATAGTTGATGTAATTAAAGTGTTGTCACTAATTGTTATAGGTTGAGTTGTAATACATCCTAAACCGTCTGTAACTTCAACAGTGTAATTACCAGCACATAAACCAGTTATTGAAGATGTTGTTTGGTTACCTGGAGTCCATAAGATATCATAATTAGGAGTTCCAGAATTTATAGAAACATTAGCATCTCCATCACAAACACCATTACATGAAGCATTATTTTGAGTAGTATTTATAGTTGGTCCATTTACATTGCTAATTGCAATAGGGAATGATTGTGTACAGTTGTTGGCATCAGTAATATCAACTGTGTAAGTGCCTGCGCTTAAACCACCTACATTAGGTGTTGTAGGTCCATTACTCCATACATAAGTATAACCTGAAGTTCCTCCTGATGGAGTAAGGATTGCACTTCCATCATTTGCACCACAAGTCGCATCAGTTATAACTTCATTTGGGCTTATTAAAGAAGGTTCGTCTATAAATACTGAAGCATTCGCAGAACATCCATTATTATCAGTAACAATTACATTGTAATTTCCGGAACATAATCCGGTAGCTGTTGGAGTAGTTTGTGATAAACCATCATCCCATAAGTAGTTATAAGGTGCAGTTCCATCAGAAACAATTGCTGTTGCTGTTCCATCGCAGGAAGCATTACATAAAGCATCTGTAAATGATGTTGCTAATACTATAGTGTTTGGACTTGTAATATCAAAGTTTATTGTTTTACTACAACCATTATGGTCTGTAATAATTACGCTAGCTGGTCCAGCACATAATCCAGAAGCTGAAGAACTTGTAGAACCATTAGACCATAAATAATCATAAGGAGCAGTTCCTCCACTTGGAGTGACACTTGCAGTTCCATCACAAGATGAATTACAGCTAGTATTAGTAGTTAATAAGTTTGCTGTTATACTGTCAGCTTCTCCTATAACTACAAAGGTGTTTAATACACAATTTAAAGCGTCAGTTATAGTTAAACTATAAGTTCCAGCGCACTGACCAGTTATTGTAGAATCAACTTCGCCTCCAGACCATAAGTATCCATAAGTTGGAGTACCTCCAATAGGTATAACATTTGCATTCCCATCACAAGAGCCAAAACAAGAAGCATCATTAACTGTGGCAGTAACTCCAGTTGGTCCAGTTGGATTGCTTATTGCGAAAGTGAAAACTTCAGAACATCCATTAAAATCTGTAATTGTATCTGTGTAAAAACCTACCCCTAAGTTGCTTATTGTAGGAGATGATTGCCCACTTGACCATGAGTGAGTATAAGGAGGAGTACCCCCTGAAGGATTAGTACTAATAACTCCATCATTAAAACCACAATTTGCGTCAGTTACAGTTTCATTTGTGCTAATAATTGCTGGTTCTTGAATGTTTATAGAACCTGTAAAGAAACAGCCCAAAGAATCAGTAACTGTAACGGTATGAATGCCAGGAGTTAAATTAGTTGCAGTTGGAGTGTTTTGATTGCTTGTAACCCAAAGATAAGTATATGGAGGAGTTCCTCCATTTGGAGTGACTGTACCTGTCCCATTATCGCTGCCATTACATGTTATATTAGTGCTGTCAAGAGTTACAGCTAACATAGCAGGAGAAGTTACATCATAACTGTCAGTAACAGTACAGCCATTATCATCAGTTATTTCAACAGTATAAGTTCCTACGCATAGTAGCCCAATAGAAGGAGTTGAAGCTCCATTAAATGTCCAGTTGTAATCGTATGGGGAAGTACCGCCAGATGGAGTTGCGATAGCTGTTCCATCACAATTTCCATTACATGCTATTGTTGTTCCTGTTAGGTTTGCAAGTAGTTGATTTGGTTGATCAACAACAACATTTTGATTGATAATACAGTTGTTACTGTCTGTAATTGTAACAGTATAGGTGTTAGGTGAAAGTCCAAATATAGTATCAGTGTTTTGACCTCCTGGAGACCAAAAATAGGTGTAAGGAGTTGTTCCTCCGCCTACCAGAACAGAAGCAGTACCATTGCTACCCCCAAAACAACTAACGTCTGTACTTAAAGGGGTCGCAGTTAAAGCAGAAGGTTCTGTAATAGTAAAATCAAAAACTCTTGAACAATTTGTTGAATCAGTAATAGTTACGGAATAATTTCCCGCACATAAACCTGTTAGGTCTGGATTTGTAGAACTGTCATGTGCCCATAGGTATGATAAAGTTCCTGTCCCACCAGTTGCATTTAAAGTAATAGTTCCATTACAATTTCCATTACAAGTTACATGTGAAATAGAGGGATTAGTACTAATTGAATCTGGTTCATTTACTCTTAAAGTATCGGTTTGAGAACAATTATTAAAGTCTGTAACTGTAACGGTATAAGTTCCAGGGCAGACATTGTTTGTGTCGGCAACCGACCAAACAATAGTATATGGAGGTACACCACCAGTTGGTGCCGAAGCCAAAGTACCATCACAATCTCCATTACAAGAAACGTTTGTGGCTATTCCATTAGGAACTAATACTGACGGGTCAATAGGCATGTTAACAGTTTCTGTTGATGCACAACCATTTAAATCTGTAACTGTAACTTCATAATTTCCGGGGCAAAGACCTGTTGCAGTTTGATTGTTTTGTGCAGGCACTGTATTCCAGCTAAACTGATATGGGGTTGCTCCTCCAGAAGGGTTAGCAGTAGCTTCTCCGTCACATAAGCCGTTACAACTTATTCCAATTGAATTAGTAGTAATGTTAATTATAATTAAATTGTCAATTACAACGTTGTCATTAGCTGTACATCCTGCAGCATCAGTAATAGTTACATCATATGATCCAGAACATAAATTACCAGATGATTGTGTTGTGTCAGAATTGCTCCATAGGTATGAGTATGGTGATGTCCCTCCATTTGGAGTAGCTAAAGCTGTACCATCACAGATAGCACCACAACTTGCATTAATACTAGTTGCGTTTACTGTTAAAAGTGGAGGGTTATCAACAATAACAGTATCTAAATCTATACAATTATTGAAGTCTGTAACTGTAACAATGAATTGACCATTACATAAGTTGGATAAGGATTGAGAGTTAGCTCCGCCTGGAGACCATGAAAAATTATAAGGAGCAGTACCTCCAATTGGCAACGAAATAGCCGTTCCATCACACACACCATTACAACTCATGTCAGTTGATTGTGCGTTTGCGTCTATTGGAAGAGGTTCAGTAATGATAATAGAATCTAAAACAGTACATAAGGAATCATCAGTAATTGTAATGTAGTAAGTGCCAGCACATAAATTGGTAAGGGAAGGAGTGTTTGTAAATGGAGCTCCAGGCCCAGTCCATGTATAATTATATGGAGCAGTACCACCAATTGGAGCTGTATTTGCAGTTCCAGAGCAAACGCTATTACAAAGTAAATCTGTTCCTGATGTAGTTGTTGTTAGTAAAGTTGGTTCATTAATATCAAAGTTGACAGTTTCAATACATCCGTTATTATCTCTAACATCAACAATTTGTGGGCCTGCACACAATCCAGAAATTGATGTTACAGCAGTAAAAGGTCCTCCATTCCAAGATACAGTGTATGGAGAATTACCACCACTAGGAGAAACACTTGCAGAACCATTACAAACTCCATTACAAGATAGATCAACAGTTGTTAAATTTACAGTAATAGGGTTTGGTTCAATAACAACTGTATTATTATTAATAGTACAATTATTACTGTCGGTAACGGTTACGGTATAAGTTCCGTCACATAAATTTGAAATAGCATTAGTACCTTGCCCAGTAGTAACTTGACCAGCTGGAACTGATGACCATACATAAGTATAAGGTGTTACTCCTCCAGCGACTCCAACATCTGCTGTACCATCACATACGCCATTACAACTCATGTCAGTACTATTCATAGTTAGAACCATTGGTATAGGTTCAACAATTACAATACTATCTGTGCTTACACATAAGTTTGAATCAGTAACTGTTATGAAATATGTACCAGGACATAAACTATTAACCCCTTGTGTATTTTGAGGAGGGACTGTTGTCCAATTATAAGTATAAGGCGTTGTTCCTCCTGTTGGTGCAGCAGTTCCTGTTCCATTACAAAATCCAGGGCAGGAAATGTCAGTTGAACTTGGGTTTACAACAAGTAAATCAGGTTCTGTAATTGTAACGGTATCAGAAACAGTACAATTTTTAAAATCAGTGATGTCAACTATGTATTGACCAGGGCATAAGCCAGAAATTGAATCAGTTCCTTGTCCAGTATTTACTTGACCAGCAGGAATTGATGACCAAACATAACTGTAAGGAGTATTACCTCCAGAAGTATTAGTTACAGCAAATCCATCGCAAGCACTAAAACAATTAACATCACTAAAATTTGTAGAAGTAATTAAAGGAGTAGGTTCAATTATAGTAAAAGTAAAAACAGTATCACAACCATTTGCATCTACAATTGAATCGGTATATGTCCCAAAGCATAACGAACCAATTGTTGATGAGGCACCAACATCAATAGTTCCATTACTCCAATGGTGAGTATAAGGTCCAACACCACCTCCTGTAACTGTAGATGTAATAGATCCATCACAAAGACCGCCACAAGATACTGGTTGGAAGCTAGAGTTGAATGTTAAAGGAAGAGGTTCAATAATTTCAATACTATCTGTTGCAGAACAGTTCTGAGGATCAGTAACGGTAACAGAAACAAATCCAGCACAAAGGTTACTTGCAGTTGGAGTAACTTGAGCGCTAGGGTCATCCCAAAGATAAGAATAAGGAGTTCCATTACCTCCAGCGACATTAGTTGCCAGTGCTTGTCCAGAACAATCTCCAAAGCAATTTATTCCTATACTATCTAAATTAAAAGTTACCCTTGGAGGTTCAGTGATGTTAAAAGTACTATCAATTTGACATCCATTAGCATCTATAACAGTCAGATCGTAAGCACCATTACATTTGTTTAAAATAGATGAGTTTGTATCGGCTGGGGTAATTCCAGGGCCAGACCAAGCAATATCATAAGGTTGAACACCAAAGCTAATACTAGTTCCAATACCTCCATCACAATCTCCAAAACATGTTGGGTCTATTGTGCCTATAACATTTAGAGTTAGTTCAATAGGATTTGAAATTAAAATTTGAGCAGCACATTGGCTTCCAAAAGGTGGATTTTGACCTTGATCGGTTACTTCAACCCCAACGTTACCTTGACAAGCGTTTTGTAAGGTGTCAGGGTCATTAAGTGTTCCGTATCCTACCCAGTTCACTACGAATGGGCCAACACCTCCAGTAATAGTAACATAAGCAATACCATCACAAACACCATCACATGAAACACCAAAGGAATTGTAGTCGGATAGAACAGTAGCCGTAACAGCTAACCCCATGTCGCCACAAGTTTTCATTACAGTGCTTTCTCCAAATGTAAATAAGTTTTTGTTTAAACTTGAAGTATTAATGTTCGCTTTAGAAGCATGTCTATTAATGAATATGTTTGAATTAGTTGAAACTAAATCAAAAGTGGTAGAATTTTTTAAATCGAACTTGTTTACTGCATGAAAATTAGACTTGATTAATTCTAATTTTTGGGTTTTATTCTTATTAATTTCAAATGAGCCTGTAAGTATAGTAACATTGTTGGCTAGAAGGGTTCCTTCTTCAAAAACTAAGGAATTAGTTTCCTGTAAAAATAAATTACTTTTTAAGTGCCAAGTTCCGGCTCCATTAAATTCAATATCACCATAAAACTGAGAATCTCCAGCATTTATATCGGCAATTTGAGTAGGGTTAACGAAAATAATTCTCCCTAAAAAGTTGTTGTTGAATTTTTCATTTACGATAAAATCTTTTCCTATTTTAAGGCTAGCAGAATTGTTAGCAGAAATAGTTAAGTTTTTCTTAGTTGAAGAAGTGAAGCTATTACAATAAACGTTACCATTAATTGTTAATTCTCCATTTTTTTTAAATGAGTTTTCATCTAAAATTACATTGTCTGATTGAGTAGGTATACCTATCCCTCCATTTCCTCCACTAGATGCTGACCAATGTGATGCATCGTTCCAATTTCCACTATTCCCAACCCAATAAAAATCGTTCGCAAAACCTAAGTTAACTAATAAAATTGCGATTATAAAAAGAAAGTATTTTTTTAAACTCATTAATGTGCAAGTTAATTTTAAACAATGTTGCGTTTACGGCAATAATACCAAATAAGTTACTGTTTTAAATGACAATATTTAGCCTAACTACTTATAGTTGACGAATATATGTGATTATTAGTTGCAATAAACGCAACTAAGGTAATAAAAATGAAGTAACTAATGTTAAAAACTCTGCGGGTTTTTCCGCATGAACCCAGTGTCCAGAATTATTAATTGTTTTAATTGAGGAATTTGGAAATATTTCTTGAATATTTTTGAAGTCAGAATTAACTATATAATTTGACAATTCTCCTCGAATAAAGAGAGTTGGTTTCTCAAAAGCGGATGTGTTTTGTAAACCTTCGCCAATAGTTTCAATATTATTATTAATTACAGGTAAATTGAATCGCCAAGCTAATTTTGATTTTTCTATCCAGTACAAATTTTTCAATAAAAATTGACGGGTAGAAGGCTCTTCAATGCTTGCTGCTAAAATAGTATCAGCTTCTCCTCTTGATTTTATTTCATCAAAATTTAAACTTAATAATCCATCAATAATACCACGATGATGAACAGGATATGATTTTGGAGCGATGTCAGCTACAATTAGTTTTGAAAGTTTTGTAGGGTAATTCATTGCAAACTGCATGGCTGTTTTTCCTCCCATAGAGTGACCTAAAATTATTGGATCAACTATTTGGTGAGTATTTATAAATTCATATAAATCATCAGCCATAGCGTCATAATTAAATTCATTGCTATGAGGAGATTGACCATGATTTCGCTGGTCTACTATAAAAACTTCAAAATCTTCACTTAATATTTTGGCAAGAGTCATCCAATTGTCAAGAGAACCAAATAAACCATGTAAAATAATTAAGGATTCACCAGAACCTATTCGCTTATAATTCAATTCCATTTTACTATTATTCTTAAGTCTTTTTCAAAATAAAAAATCAAAGTTCTAATTTTTAATGAATATGGTTATTTTTGAAGTAAATAAAAACACTACAAATGGACGATTTAAAAGTTATAGCAGAAAATAAAACGGAGTTTAATGTTGCTTTTGATAAAACTACCAATTCGGGAGTTGTTGATGGTGAAAAGTTTAGCTGGGATGTAGCTCAAATAAATGAGACAACTTTTCATGTAATAAAAGATAATAAGTCATATAATATTGAAGTGTTGAAATTTAAACCTGAAACCAAAGAGGTTTTTTTAAAGGTAAATGGCATTAAATATAAATATCAAATTAAAGACAAATTTGATGAATTGCTGCATAGTTTAGGTATGGATAATCTAGCTTCTGCAAAAGTTTCTGATTTAAAAGCACCAATGCCAGGGTTAGTTTTGGAAATTGATGTTGAGGTAGGCCAGTCTGTTGCTAAAGGAGATACGTTGTTGATTTTAGAAGCTATGAAAATGGAAAATGTGATAAAATCCCCAACTGATGGAGTGATAAAAAGCATAGTGGCAAAAAAGGGAGAGGCAGTTGAGAAAAACCAAGTATTGTTAAATTTTGAATAAAATGAAGTTTTCAGTTTTTAGTCTTTGTTTTTTAGTTTTTGGTTTATTTCTCTCTTGTGGAAATGATACAAAAACTAGCGAGAAAGAACCTAAAACAAATGATACTTTAGTGAAAGTTGATGCTCCAAAAATTAACCAAGAAGATGCTGTAATTATAGAGCCTATTGCTGATGAAGAAATAGTTGTTTTAGAAAAAAATGGAATAAAATTAACTGAACTTAAAACCGAGGCGGCAAGCGAAATTTCATTAAAGTTAAATGCCAAACAATTTAAAGAAGGTGTTAATGAACTTGATTATTCGGTTGATGGAATATCTGATTATAATATTGCAACTATCGAAAATAATTTTACTTTAAATTATTTTGATAAAGCTCAAATTAAAAAGGAGTTTTTGTATGGAAATAATGTGTTTTTAAGCTTTTTAACTTATCCCAATAAAATTAGTGTTAAAACCAATAAGGCTAATGTGTTGAAGAATGTGGTAATTGGCGATATGGAAAGTTTGTTTAACATGAAGCAGCCACATTTGTTTTTTCATTTGCCACAAGAAAATACTGAGAATCCTATTTTAGATTTTTATTTGGTAAATACATCAATTTCTGCAACAGGAAATAAAGTAAAAGTGACCATTAATGAAGTTAATTTTATAATTGAGAAATGGGCAGCTTATCAAATCGAGGGTTTGTCTAAGTTTGATAATACTATTCGTATTCAGTTAATAGACAACAATGGAAATTTAGTTGATGGGCCTTTTAATGATTCTGGGGAGAGGGTTTTTAATTTGACTAATAAGTCAATTTAGTTTTTTCGATGAAAAAATTATTTGTTTATCTTAATTTTTGGATTAGTAGACTTCCAAATCAATTTCCATTTTACTTGAAGTCAATGGTCTGGATGTTAATAATTTATATGATAGTTGGAGTTGTACTTTTAACAATCAACTTATTTAATTATTATGTCTAGCTGAGACATTTCTAAACCACCTCCAACAAAGTTCTAAACGAAACAAATTTACCTTCAAATCTACTCATGTGGTCTTTTTGTAATTCAGGTGCGTGTTTTGCTTGGTATTCTTCTAGGTCTTCCATTTTTGCGCAAGTATATTGAATAGCATAAGTATGCCCTGTTTCATCTTCTTGCGTGCTGAGTACTTTACAAATTTTATGATCTAAGAAAAAACCAGTTTGCATTACTTCAGGAATATGAGTGGTTTTCATGTAATTAAACCAGTCATCATGTACATCATTTTCAATATTTACTGTTACGTTATAGATAATCATAGTTGTATAATTTTATTTCAAAATTAATCAATCAAAAAAGAATACTCATCGAGAGTGTTTATAAACAATTCAGGTCATTTATCAACAAAGTATGAAATTGCAGCTTTTCAAATTGGTTAAGGGTTTAAAAAGCAGTAAAATTGCATCTTCAAAAATTCAAAAAATAATTTAAATAAATAATCTCATAAACCATTAAGAATGAGTCAAAAGAAGATTAAAAACGCATTAATTTCAGTTTTTCATAAAGATAACTTAGCGCCAATTATTCAAGAATTAAATAAGCAAGGTGTTAAATTATTTTCTACCGGAGGGACACAAAAATTTATTGAAGATTTAAATATTGAAGTTACCCCAGTTGAAAGTTTAACTTCTTACCCTTCAATTTTGGGAGGTAGAGTAAAAACTTTGCATCCAAAGGTTTTTGGAGGTATTTTAAGTAGAAGAGAGTTGGATTCAGATATTGCTCAACTTGAAGAATATGAAATCCCAGAAATTGATTTAGTAATTGTTGATTTGTATCCTTTTGAGGATACAGTAGCTTCTGGAGCAACAGAACAAGATATTATTGAAAAAATTGATATAGGTGGAATTTCTTTGATTAGAGCTGCGGCTAAAAATTTTAAAGATGTTGTAATTGTTTCTTCAAGAGAACAATATGCAGATGTACTTTCTGTTTTGCAAAAGAATAATGGTGTAACAGAATTAGCAGATAGAAAACATTTAGCAAAATTGGCTTTTAATGTTTCGTCTCATTATGATACGGCAATTTTTAATTGGTTCAATAACGAAGAAGAAAAATATTTCAAACAAAGCATTACGAAATCACAAGTTCTTCGATATGGAGAAAACCCTCACCAAGAAGGTGTTTTTTATGGAGATTTAGATGAAATGTTCGACAAGTTACATGGAAAAGAACTTTCTTACAATAACTTATTAGATGTAGATGCTGCTGTAAATCTGATTTCAGAATTCTCTAAAGATAATGCAACATTTGCTATTTTAAAACACAATAATGCTTGTGGTTTAGCAACAAGAGAAAATTTGTTGGATGCTTATAAAGATGCACTAGCTGGAGATCCAGTTTCTGCTTTTGGAGGAATATTAATTAGCAATCAGAAAATTGATAAAGCAACTGCTGAAGAAATTCACCAATTGTTTTGTGAAGTGGTAATTGCTCCTGGATATGATGCTGATGCTTTAGAAATTTTAAAAGGAAAAAAGAATAGAGTGATTCTTGTTCAAAAACCAATTGAATTGGCTAAAAAACAATTCAGAACAATTTTAAATGGTGTCTTAGAACAAGATAAAGATTTAAAAACTGCTGGAGGAAATGATTTTACTATAGTTACTAAAAAAACAGCGACAGCTCAAGAAATAAAAGATTTAGAGTTTGCTAATAAATTAGTGAAGCATACGAAATCAAACACAATAGTTTTTGCTAAAAATCAAACCTTAATTTCTAGTGGAACTGGTCAAACTTCAAGAGTTGATGCTCTTAAACAAGCTGTTGTAAAAGCAAATGCATTTGGCTTTGATTTAAAAGGAGCTGTAATGGCTTCTGATGCATTTTTCCCGTTTCCAGATTGTGTAGCATTAGCAAAAGAAGCTGGAATTACTGCTGTTGTTCAGCCTGGAGGGTCTATTAAGGATCAAGAATCAATTGATTATTGTGATGCAAATGATATGGCAATGGTAACAACAGGAATTAGACATTTTAGACATTAAACGTAATCAACAAAATGCTGTTTATCTTTTCTTTAGTTAAAAGGTAGATGTACATTTTTTAATCATAAATTTATTACCTTAATAAACGAAACTATATAATATTCACGAATGGGATTATTCAGCTTTTTAACACAAGAAATTGCCATTGACCTTGGTACTGCAAATACACTTATCATACATAATGATAAAGTGGTTGTTGATGAACCTTCAATTGTTGCAAAAGATAGGATGTCAGGCAAAATTATTGCTGTTGGAAAAAAAGCAATGCAAATGCATGGTAAAACTCATGAGGATATTAAAACAATTAGACCGTTAAAAGATGGAGTAATTGCAGATTTTGATGCTGCAGAGCATATGATTAGAGGGATGATTAAAATGATTAACCCTAAAAAGCAGTTGTTTACACCATCATTAAAAATGGTAATTTGTATTCCTTCAGGAATTACTGAAGTTGAAAAACGTGCAGTAAAAGATTCTGCAGAACATGCAGGAGGAAAAGAAGTTTATTTAATTCATGAGCCTATGGCTGCAGCAATTGGTATTGGTATTGATGTGTTAGAGCCAATGGGAAATATGATTATTGATATAGGAGGTGGTACTTCAGAAATTGCAGTAATTGCATTAGGAGGTATTGTTTGTGATAAATCAATTCGTGTTGCAGGAGATGATTTTACCAATGATATTGTTGACTACATGAGAAGACAGCATAATTTATTGATTGGAGAACGTTCGGCAGAGCAAATTAAAATAGAATGTGGTTCAGCCTTAACTGAATTAGAAAACCCACCTGAAGATTATGCAGTTCAAGGTAGAGATTTAATGACAGGAACACCTAAAGAAATTACTGTTTCATATAGTGAAATAGCTCATGCTTTAGATAAATCTATTGCAAAAATAGAAGAGGCTGTTTTAAGTGCTCTTGAAATGACTCCTCCTGAATTATCAGCAGATATTTATAAAACGGGTCTTTATTTAGCAGGAGGTGGTTCAATGTTAAGAGGTCTGGATAAACGTATTTCTTTAAAAACAAAATTACCTGTACATATTGCAGAAGACCCATTGAGAGCTGTAGCTCGTGGAACAGGAATTGCTTTAAAGAATGTAAGCAAATTACCTTTCTTGATTAAGTAATTAATCAAAACAAATTAAATTATAATGAGGAATTTACTTCGGTTTTTAACCAAAAATTCATTTATTTTCCTTTTTGTCGTTCTTGAAGTTGTTGCTTTTGGAATGCTTATTCAAAATAATAATTACCAAAATTCGAAGTTTTTTAATTCATCTAATTTTTTGGTAGGAAACCTTTATGCTACCGTAAATAACTTTAATGATTATTTTCATTTAAAAGAAGAAAATCAAGTTTTAGCAGACCAAAATGCAAGATTGCAATCAACAAATGTATCTTCGTTTATGAAAGTTTTTGGACGACTTGTTCAAATTAACGATACAACTTACCTTCAAAATTACGTTTACAGTTCGGCTAAGGTTATTAACAATTCAACCAATAAAAGACAAAATTACATTACCCTAGATAAAGGTGGTATTAATGGGATAAGACCTGAAATGGGTGTGATTTCATCTAAAGGTGTAGTCGGCATTGTAAAAAATGTGTCGGAACATTTTAGTTCAGTAATGTCCGTTTTACACGAAAAAAATAAACTAAGCGCTAAAATAAAAAAATCAGGCTACTTTGGGTCTCTAGTTTGGGGAAATAATGATTACAGAATTGCCGATTTAAAAGATATTCCTAATCATGTAAATTTAGCTATTGGAGATACTATTGTTACAAGTGGTTTTTCTTCAATATTTCCTGAAAATATATTGATAGGTACAGTTAAAGAATTTGATTTGCCAGAAGGGAATAATTTTTACAATATTAAAGTTGAGTTTTCGGAAGATTATAAAAATATTTCACACGTTTATATAGTTAGATCTTTATTGAAAGAAGAAAAAGAATTACTTGAATCAAAAAACCTTGAAGGGGGATGATTAGAGATATAATAAAATATACAATCATTTTTATATTATTGGTTTTAACTCAAGGGTTAATTCTTAATAATATAGGTTTTGGAGGGTATATAAATCCTTATTTATATGTGTTGCTTATTCTGTTACTTCCTTTTGAAATGCCATCATGGTTAGGGTTGTTAATTGCTTTTGTTTTGGGTGTTTCGATAGATGTTTTTACTAGCACACTTGGTATGCATACTTCAGCCACTTTATTTATGGCTTTTACTAGAAAGTATGTTTTAAAATTGATTGAGCCAAGGGGAGGTTATGAGTTTGGTACTGAACCTCAAATTCAATACATGGGGTTGACTTGGTTTTTAATATATTCTGGTATCTTGGTTTTTTTGCATCATATCTTTTTGTTTTTTATAGAATCATTTACTTTTTCACATTTCTTTTCTACTTTAGGAAGAATCCTGATGAGTTCAATTTTTACATTAATTCTAATATTAATTACTCAACTTTTCAGTTATAAATCGGGGAAAAGAAAATGAATAATCTTTCCAATAGAAAATTTACAATTGGTTTGATTTTCCTAGTAATAGGATTTATTTTTTTAATACGATTGTTTAATGTTCAAGTATTAAACGATAAGTATAAGTTAGATTCTGATCACAATGTTTTAAGGGAAATTGTTCAATATCCTGCTCGTGGATTAATATATGATCGTAACGGATTATTATTGGTATATAATGAAGCGGCTTATGATTTAATGGTAATTCCAAAGCAAGTAGAAGAAATGGATACTATTGCTTTTTGTGAACTCTTAGGCGTTTCGAAAGAAAATTTCATTCAGAAATATACTAAAGCAAGGAATTATTCTAGGTACAAGCCATCTGTTTTTGAAAAAGAAATTTCATCAGAGGAATATGCTAA
The DNA here is from genome assembly GCF_007993035.1 of Vicingus serpentipes. Lineage (NCBI taxonomy): Bacteria > Pseudomonadati > Bacteroidota > Flavobacteriia > Flavobacteriales > Vicingaceae > Vicingus > Vicingus serpentipes. Next base: position 75,728 of record NZ_VOOS01000005.1, on the reverse strand, counting down.
AATTCAAGAAAAACTCTATGAATATCCTGGTTTTTTTGTGCAAACCAGAACGTTAAGAAAATACCCAAGAAAAAGCGCAGCACATATTCTAGGGTATATTGGAGAGGTTAATCAATCAGATATAGAGGGAAATAAATATTATAAATCTGGAGATTATATTGGGAAGAGTGGAATTGAGCTTTCTTATGAAGAATTATTAAGAGGTAAAAGAGGGGTAAAAAGAATTTTAGTTGACGTTCATAATCGCGAAAAAGGGAGTTTTAATGGAGGGTTGTCTGATACAATGGCTGTTACAGGACAAACTATATTTACCACAATAGATGCAGAATTGCAAGAGTATGGTGAGTTATTGATGGGAAATAAAAAAGGAAGTATTGTTGCAATAGAGCCTGAAACAGGTGAAATTTTAGCTCTTGTTTCAGCTCCTGCTTATGATCCTAATAAACTTGTGGGTAGGGATGTGAAAAAAAACTACCCAATTTTATTGAATGATGAAGTTAAGCCTTTGTTTAATAGGGCTTTAATGGCAAGTTATCCACCAGGATCTACTTTTAAAATTATACAAGCTTTAATTGGTATGCAGGAAGGAGTTATTACTGAAAATACCGGATTTCCTTGTATTAAAAGTTATGTTGGTTGTCACAATCACCCAGCAGCAACAAATGTTTCTTCATCTGTTAAAATGTCTTGTAATCCTTATTATTACAGTGTGTTTAAGCGTATATTAATGCAAGGTAAATCGAAGAGTATTTTTAAAGATAGTGAGATAGGATTGGCTAATTGGAATTTAAAAGTGAAAAAATTTGGTCTTGGATTAAGATTACAAACAGATTTACCAGCGATAAAAAGTGGATACATTCCTGATGTTAAATTTTATAATAAGTGGTATGGAGAAGGAAGATGGGCGTTTAGTACAATTTACTCATTAAGTATTGGTCAAGGTGAGATTGGTGTAATTCCTTTACAAATGGCTAATTTATCAGCAATAATTGCGAACAGAGGTTATTATTATACTCCCCATTTAATGAAAGAAGTAAAAGGTCAAGATACTATCCCTTTTATTTTTAAGATTAAAAATGATGTAGGAATAGATGCTAAATATTTTGATCCTATTTTAGATGGTATGCAACGAGTAGTTGAAGAAGCTGGTGGAACAGCAAGAAGAGCAAAAATTGATAGTGTTGAGGTTTGTGGAAAAACAGGCACTGCTCAAAATCCACACGGTGAAGATCATTCTATTTTTATGGCATTTGCACCTAAAAATAACCCTAAAATTGCTATTGCTGTATATATTGAAAATGCAGGATTTGGTGGGACCTGGGCTGCACCAATTGCAAGTTTAATGATGGAAAAATATTTACATGATACTATTGCCGATCCTTTGAAAGAAAAAAGAATTTTAGAAGCTAATTTAATGGACGTTGTACAAAAGAAATGAGAAATCAACGAAACATATTCGCAAATGTAGATTGGCCTACGATATTAATTTATTTAGTGTTAGTTTTTATTGGTTGGATTAATATTTATGCTGCTGTTTACAATGAAGAGCACCATTCTATTTTTGATATTTCTCAACGATATGGAAAGCAACTATTGTGGATAGGTTTAGCACTAGTTGTTGCATTTATTATTCTTTTATTCGAAGGGCAATTTTTCACCTCCTTTGCCTATCCAATTTATGGAGTTATACTCTTGCTGTTAATTGCTGTATTGTTAGTCGGTTCAGATATTAAAGGTGCTCGTTCATGGTTTAAAATTGGGAGTTTTGCAATACAACCTTCTGAATTTGCCAAATTTGCCACAGGATTAGCCCTTGCCAAATATCTTTCAACCCTAAATATTAAAATGCAAGATATTAAAACCAAGGTCATTGCATCCATAATTATTGGAATTCCTGCTGTTTTAATTTTATTGCAAAACGATACTGGTTCTACTTTGGTTTATGCTTCATTTGTTTTTGTGCTTTACAGAGAGGGCTTGTCTGGTAATATTCTTTTAATTGGACTTTATACCGCTTTTCTTTTTGTGCTCTCCTTATTATTAAGGATTAATGATTTCACTTTCTTTGAAAACATCGTTTTAAGTGGTGATGTATTATTGATGCTTGTCTTAACTGCTATTGCTGGAATTATTATTTACAATACTCGAAAAGTGAAGAAAATGTGGTTAGTAGTTTCAACTGCTTTAATACTTTCCGTGGGTTTAATTTATAGTGTCGATTATATTTTCGAAAACGTATTAGAGCCTCATCAATCAAAAAGAATTAATGTATTATTAGGAATTGAATCTGATCCTCATGGAGCAGGTTACAATGTAAATCAATCTCTAATAGCTATTGGATCAGGAGGTTTTTTTGGTAAAGGGTTTTTGGATGGAACACAAACTAAGTTTGACTTCGTACCAGAGCAGTCTACCGATTTTATTTTCTGTACAATTGGAGAAGAGTGGGGCTTTTTTGGGACTTTTATTTTGGTTTGTATTTATCTAGGTTTGTTTTTAAGGTTGCTTTTTTTGGCAGAACGACAACGTTCTATTTTTTCTAGAATTTATGGATATTCTGTTGCCTCAATTCTATTTTTTCACTTCTTAATCAATATAGGAATGACAATTGGGTTAGCTCCCGTTATAGGGATCCCATTACCATTTATTAGTTATGGAGGGTCTTCATTATGGTCATTCACCATCTTACTTTTTATTTTTGTAAAGCTTGACGCCGAACGAATAAATGTTTTGAGGTAAGATTTAAATTATTCCTTCTTTAAGCAAATCATGTAAGTGGATTACGCCAAGGTAGATGTTGTTTTCAGCAACTAGCAATTGAGTAATGTTGTTGTTTTCCATAATGTGTAAAGCTTCAATAGCTAAAGTATCAGGTTTAATGGTTTTTGGAGAGGCACTCATAATATCTTTTGCTGTTAAAGTAGTTATATCTTGGTTTTTCTCTAACATTCTTCTTAAATCGCCGTCGGTAACAACACCGAGTAAGGTTTCGTTTTCAACCACAGCAGTTATTCCTAATCGTTTTGATGATATCTCTATGATTACTTCAGATAATTTTTGGTTAGCAGAAACTTGTGGTTTAGCATTATTAATAAATACATCGGCTACACGTAAATATAATTTTTTCCCTAAAGAACCACCTGGGTGATACTTAGCAAAATCTTTACTGGTAAATCCACGTTGATTTAATAGGCAAACAGCCAAAGCATCTCCCATTGCCATCTGAGCAGTAGTACTGCTAGTAGGGGCTAAATTATTTGGGCAAGCTTCGGTTTCAACGTAAGTATTTAATATATAGTCAGCTTGTTTTCCAAGAACCGATTCTGTATTTCCAGTAATAGCAATTAATTTATTGTTAAAGCTTTTTACTAGAGGAACTAAAACTTTTATTTCTGGAGTATTTCCGCTTTTTGAAATACAAATTACAACGTCGTCTTGTTGAATATTTCCAAGGTCGCCATGAATAGCATCTGCAGCATGCATAAAAATTGATGGAGTACCAGTTGAGTTTAATGTCGCTACAATTTTTTGAGCAACAATTGCACTTTTACCTATTCCAGTAATTACAACCCTACCTTTCGAATTCAAAATTAATTCTACGGCGTTTGTAAAATCATCATCAATAAAAGAAATTAAGTTCTCAATTGATTGAGCTTCAATTTTTAATGCTTCTACAGCATGTTTTTTAATTTCATCAGCTAATGCCATTCATTGAGAGTTTAGAAATAATATTTGGGCTAAATTATGGTGCTTTTTTTAGTAAAAATCTAAATTTAAACCGATTAAATGTTGTATCTTTAATATGCAAATGTAATAAAATACCAAAACAAGTGTCGATACAAACATTAGAAGCTCCAATTACTGATTATTTAAAGAAACATTTTGGTTTCGATAAGTTTAAAGGTGAACAAGAAAAAGTAATCTTAAATTTATTAGAAGGTAATGATACTTTCGTAATAATGCCAACAGGAGGTGGAAAATCTATGTGTTACCAACTCCCAGCATTAATATGTGAAGGGACGGCAATCATCGTCTCACCATTGATTGCTTTAATGAAAAATCAAGTTGATGCTATTCGTGGTATTGCTAGTGAAGATGGTATTGCTCACTTTTATAATTCTTCTTTAAATAAAACAGAAGCAAAAAAAGTTAAAGAAGATGTAACTAATGGTATTACTAAATTATTATATGTTGCACCAGAGTCGTTAACTAAAGAGGAAAATGTTGAGTTTTTAAAAAGTATTAAAATATCTTTTTTTGGAATTGACGAAGCGCATTGTATTTCAGAGTGGGGGCATGATTTTAGGCCAGAATATAGAAGATTAAGGTCGATTATTGAAGCCATAGACAGAGTGCCAATTATAGCATTAACAGCTACAGCCACACCTAAAGTTCAGGAAGATATTCAGAAAAACTTAGGAATGACTGATGCTAAAGTATTTAAAGCATCGTTTAATCGAGACAATTTAATGTATGAGATTAGACCTAAGAAAGATGTTAAAAAAGAAATTATAAAAGCAATTAAACAACACGAAGGACAATGTGGAATTATCTATTGTTTAAGTCGTAAAAAAGTTGAAGAAATTGCTGAACTTTTACAGGTAAATGGAATAAAAGCATTGCCTTATCATGCAGGTTTAGATTCTGCTTCTAGGGCAAAACATCAAGATATGTTTTTAATGGAGGATGTAGATGTAATTGTTGCAACTATTGCCTTTGGAATGGGTATTGATAAACCAGATGTTCGTTTTGTTATACATCATGATATACCAAAAAGTTTAGAAAGCTATTACCAAGAAACAGGTAGGGCTGGTAGAGATGGGGGAGAAGGGCATTGTATTGCTTTTTATAGCTACAAAGACATTGAAAAGTTAGAAAAGTTTTTACATGGGAAACCAGTTGCAGAAATGGAAATAGGAATGCAGCTTATTTTCGAAATGGTTTCTTATGCAGAAACTGCTGTGTGTAGAAGAATTCAACTGTTGCACTATTTTGGTGAGAAATATACTGATACCGATTGTTCTGATAAGGGGATGTGTGATAACTGCGCAAATCCTAAAGAAAAATTAGAAGGTAAGGATGATGTGAAGTTGTTGTTAGAATCTATTTTAGGATTAAATGAAATGTTTAAGGCAAAATATATTGCCAATTTTGTTGCGGGTAAAGGAAGTTCAGATATAAAATCGTTTGGACACGATACACATAAAATGTTTGGCTTAGGAAAACAGAAAGAAGGAGAAGATAAAGACGAAAATTATTGGAATGCCCTAATTAGACAAAGCATTATTGAAGGTTTCATTATTAAAGAAATTGAAAATTATGGTGTTTTAAAAATTAGCAAGAAAGGGAAAGATTTTATTGAATCGCCGCATTCGTTTATGATTGTAAGAGCGCATGATTATAGTGATGTTGACGATGGAGAAAATATAGTGCATCAAAAAGGTGGAGGGGCTGCAGATGAAGTGTTGTTTAAGATTTTAAAAGACTTAAGAAAATCAATCGCTAAAGAAAAAGGATTTCCTCCTTATGTTCTTTTTCAAGACCCTTCTTTAGAAGATATGGCAACTCGATATCCAATTACAATGGAAGAGATGACAGCCATTTCTGGTGTTGGACAAGGAAAAGCAGAAAAATTTGGTCATGAATTTATTGAGGTTATTGCGAAATATGTAGAAGACAATGATATTGAGAGACCATTAGATATGGTGGTAAAATCTGTTGTCAATAAATCAGGATTAAAAGTTTTTGTTGTGCAGAGTATTGACCGAAAAATGCCTTTAGAAGATATTGCCGCTGCAAAAGGAATTGAGATGGATGATGTGTTGAGTGAAATGGAAATGATTGTTCAATCAGGTACAAAAGTAAATATCAATTATTATTTAGATGATTTGATAGATGAAGCTGACCAAGAAGAAGTTTTTGAATACTTTATGGAAGCTGAAACAGATGATATAGAAGAAGCTTTAGATGAATTTGAAGATTCCTTCTCTGAAGAAGAAATGCGTATGTTGCGTATTAAGTTTATGTCAGAGGTTGCAAATTAGTTACTCAAACTTACTTTCCTCTTTCATCAATGCTTCAATTTCTTCAATTTTACGAGGAGCTTTAGCAGATAAAGTAATCGGTTCGCCTTCAGTTATTAAAATGTCATCCTCAATTCTTACACCAATGTTCCACCATTTTGGGTCACAATCACTGCCTTCAGCAATATAAATTCCAGGCTCTACAGTAATTACGTTTCCTTTTTCTAAAGGAGTGTAAAGTCCAGCATCGTGCACATCCAATCCTAAATAGTGAGAAGTGCCGTGCATAAAATATTCTCTAACCTTGTAGGCTTTGTCAATTATTCCTAGCTCCATTAATTTTGTAGAAATAATTTCTGTTGCAGCATTATGTGGGTCCCAAAACTTGTTGCCAGCTTTACATTGTGTAATTCCCGCTTGTTGAGCTTCATAAACAATATTGTAAATAATTTTTTCTTCTTCAGAGAAAATACCATCTGTTGGTAGTGTTCTGGTAACATCAGCGGTGTATCCATGGTATTCAGCTCCAATATCGCTTACCAACATATCATTTCCATTAAGTGGTTTTCGGTTTGAAGTGTAATGTAGAATACAAGAGTTTTCACCACCACCTAATATTGAAGGGAAACCAGGGTATTCAGCTCCATTTTTTTTGAAAACATATTCAACAATAGCTTCTGATTGATATTCTGTCATATTCGGTTTTAATGCTTTCATTAATTCAATTTGAGCATCACAAGTCATTTCTATTGCTTTTTTTAGCAATATAATTTCTTCGTCAGATTTTATTTGACGCAATTGAGCCATCATGTATTTTAAATCTTGATCGTCAATTTTAGCATTAGATTTTTCTGTTTTTAATTTAAAAGAACCGATAAGATTATAGAGATCGTCTTTTTGGTCTAAATTTTTTACATCTTCGGGTAATTCAGTAATTAAAATCTTATCAAATGAGTCTAATTCTGTTTCAAATGAACTAAACTCTTCGCCAGTGAAGGCAATATTTATTCCTAGAAATTTTGTGGCCCCTTCTACTCCTTGTCTTTTTCCTGTCCATACTTCATCACTCGCATCTCTTTTTTGTAAAAACAAAAGTTCATCAGTTTTTGTTCCGTTCCCAAATTGTTGAGGCTCTTTAAAAATTAAAAGTACAGCATGTGGTTCTCTTAATCCGCTTAGATAATAAAAGTTAGGATCTTGATGATATTCATAATCTACATCATTAGAACGGTTACGTATTGGGTTTGCAAAAAATACAGCAACAGAGTTTGCAGGCATTAATTGTCTTAAAGCATTTCTATTTTTTGAGAAAAAACTAGGAGTTAATAAATCAGTATCGTAGTCTAGGTTTATTAATTCAGGAACTGTTTGAATAGCAAGTGTGTTTTCTTGAGCTTTACTGATAAAAGTAAGTAAGAAACAAAGGGATATAAAAATTAATTTTTTAACCATGATTTATTGCAAAAAAAAAACGTTGCTACTAATGTAACAACGTTTATACCAATAATAAAATTATTGTAATATTTTATAAAAATCCTTTAGCTTTAGCTTCTTTCATAGTAGCAGTAATACCATTTTTATCAATAGTTCTTAATGCTGCATTAGAAACTTTAAGTGTAATCCACTTATCTTCTTCTGGAATAAAGAATTTTTTAGTTTGTAAGTTTGGGTAAAATTTTCTTTTTGTTCTTCTCTTAGAGTGAGATACATTATTACCTGTAATTACTTTCTTTCCTGTTATTTGACAAACTTTTGACATATCTTATCTCTTTAAATTTTGAGGAGTGCAAATTACGTAAAATTTATTTTAATATTCAAACAAATAATTGTGAATAATTTTCACTCTTTTTTTGAATGAGAAATTTCTCTCTGCAAACATAAGATAAAATACTTATAATTTACCTTGTTATTCTCTTGAATAAAAGGCTTAAAATAAGTAGCTTCGCAGTCGAATTACGGAACATTATTTTCACTATAAAAACAGCAAAAAATGGCAGAAAAATCAAAAATATTTTACACTAAAACTGATGAGGCTCCAGCTTTAGCAACATACTCATTCCTTCCAATCGTAAAGGCTTTTACTGCTTCTTCTGATATAGAGGTTGAAACGAAAGATATTTCATTGGCGGCAAGAATTCTAGCAAATTTTGCTGATGTTTTACCTGCTAACCAACAGGTAAACGATGCTTTAGCTGAGTTAGGAGCTTTAGCAAAAACTCCAGAAGCAAACATTATTAAGTTACCAAATATTTCTGCTTCTGTTCCTCAATTAACTGAAGCAATAAAAGAATTACAAGCAAAAGGTTATGCTATTCCTGATTATCCAGGTGATGATGCTACTAAAGCAAAATATGCAAAAGTGTTAGGTTCTGCTGTTAATCCTGTTTTACGAGAGGGAAACTCTGATAGAAGAGCTCCAAAAGCAGTAAAAAATTATGCGAAACAACATCCACATTCTATGGGTGCTTGGAGTGCTGATTCTAAAACGCATGTGGCAAGTATGAGTGCTAATGATTTTTATGGAAGTGAAAAATCGTTAACTATTGCCAATGCTACAGATGTAAAAATTGAGTTTGTTGGCAATGATGGAAATACAAAAACATTAAAAGCATCAACTCCGCTTTTAGCAGGAGAAATAATTGATTGTTCAGCAATGAGTTTAAGTTCTTTAAAAACATTTGTTGCTAAAGAAATAGAAGATGCTAAAGCTAAAGGTGTTTTGTTTTCAGTTCATATGAAGGCGACCATGATGAAAGTATCTGATCCAATTATTTTTGGAGCAATAGTAGAAGTTTTTTACAAAGAGATATTTGAACAATATACTGATTTGTTTGCTGAATTAGGCGTGAATACAAATAATGGTTTGGGTGATGTTTATACAAAAATTACTGGTCATGCTAAAGAAGCTGAGGTAAAGGCTGCAATTGATGAATTGTATAAATTTAAACCAGCTGTGGCAATGGTAAACTCTGATAAAGGAATTACAAATTTACATGTGCCAAGTGATGTAATTATTGATGCAAGTATGCCTGCGATGATTCGTACTTCAGGTCAAATGTGGAATGCAGCTGGACAGCAACAAGATACAAAAGCAATAATTCCAGACAGATGTTATGCTGGTATATATCAATCAACTATTGATTTCTGTAAAAAGAATGGAGCTTTTGACCCAACAACAATGGGAACAGTTCCTAATGTTGGTTTAATGGCTCAAAAAGCAGAAGAGTACGGTTCTCACGATAAAACATTCCAAATGGAGGCCGATGGATCGGTTAAGGTAATTGACTCAAATGGGACGGTATTAATGGAGCAGAAAGTAGAAGCTGGAGATATTTTTAGAATGTGCCAGGTAAAAGATGCTCCAATTCAAGATTGGGTAAAATTAGCTGTTAGTAGAGCTAGAGCAACTGGAGTGCCTGCTGTTTTTTGGTTAGATGAAAACAGAGCTCATGATAGAGAGATTATTAAAAAGGTAAATACATATTTGCCAAATCATGATATATCAGGATTAGAAATTTTAATTAAAAACCCTGATGAAGCAACTACTTTCACTTTAGCAAGAGTGAAAGCCGGACAAGATACCATTTCGGTAACTGGAAATGTTTTAAGAGATTACCTAACAGATTTATTTCCAATTTTAGAATTAGGAACATCCGCAAAAATGTTGTCAATTGTTCCGTTAATGAATGGCGGAGGGTTGTTTGAAACAGGTGCTGGAGGTTCTGCACCAAAACATGTTCAACAATTTATTGAAGAAGGTTATTTACGTTGGGATTCTTTGGGTGAATTTTTAGCTTTAGCAGTTTCGTTAGAGCATGTTGCTATAACAAGAAACAATCCTAAGGCACAAGTTTTAGCAGATGCTTTAGATGCAGCAACTGAAAAGTTTTTAGAAAATGATAAATCACCAGCTCGTAAAATTGGACAAATCGACAATAGAGGTTCTCATTTTTACTTAGCAATGTATTGGGCAGAAGCTTTAGCTGCTCAAAATAATAATGCTGAATTAAAAGCAGAATTTACTCCAATTGCTGATGCATTAAGAACTAATGAAGTAGCTATTAATCAAGAATTAATTGGAGCTCAAGGTAAATCTCAGAACATTAATGGTTATTACTTTGCAGATGAAGATTTAGTTGCAAAAGCTATGCAGCCTAGTGTTACTTTAAACAATATATTAGCACCTTTAAGTGTTGCTTAATAGATTTTAATAAATTGAATTAAAAGGCTATGCAATTTGTATAGCCTTTTTTTTTATACTTACTTTTGGAAAGCTTTAGGGGTGTCATAAGACTGAGATTATACCCTTTTGACCTGATGTTGGTAATTCAGCCGAAGGGAAAAGTTTCTGAGCAAGTTGATTCTTTCTTGTTGATTCCTAAAGTTGATCTTAATTTAAAACTGAAGAATGAAAACAACTGTAGAGATTAGTAACTATCCATTAAATGCAGATTACGAACCACCTATTTTAGATTTTATATGTAGAGTTAAGGCAAACGAAAACATTACTGTAAAAACAAATGCAACAAGCACTCATATTGTTGGAGATTACGATGAGGTAATGAATATTATTCAAAAAGAAATAAAAGATTCTTTTGAAAAATATGGTAAAGCAATTTTTGTAATGAAAGTGTTGAATGGAGCTTTGGATATCTAATAATATTGCTTTATTAATAGAAATTTTAGCCGTTATTTTTGGTGTGCTTTACACTGTTTTGATGGCAAAGAATAAAATTTCTTGTTGGATTTTTGGAATTATTGGTTCGCTTCTAAGTGTCTATTTATTTTTAGTTTATGCCAAGCTATATGCTGAAGCCTTACTGTCTGTTTATTATGTGTTTGCTGGAGTTTATGGTTGGATGGTTTGGAAAAAACAAGAAGTTATAGAAGAAGTTTATCAACGAAAAATAATGACACATGTTAAGCTTGTAAGTGTTGGTATAGTGCTTTCTTTTTTAATGTATTTTGGATTAGTTTATTTTTTTAAAGAAGCTCAAAAACCATTAATTGATTCCTTTACTACCATTTTTAGTTTTATTGCAACATACTTAATGGCTAAAAAATGGATAGAAAATTGGTTTTATTGGATTGTGATAGATGGTGTTTCTGTTTACCTTTATTTTACACGTGATTTAAATATTTATGCTCTATTAATGTTGGTTTACACCATTATTGTTGTTTATGGATATTTTGAATGGAAGAAATTAAAAGTAATTAAAGTTGGCTAAGCAATTCGTAATAACAGGTCCAGAATCTACTGGAAAATCGACATTAACAAAAATGCTAGCTCAAGAATACAATACCTCTTGGGTAAAGGAATATGCTCGTGAATATCTAAATAAATTAGGAGAAGATTACACTTTTGAAGATGTAATTGAAATGGCTAAAATTCAATTAAAAAGTGAAAAGGAAGCTATCTTGAAAAATGAATTGTTGTTTTTGGACACTGACTTAACGGTTTTTTATGTTTGGATTAAAGAAAAATACAATAAAGAAGTGGATTGGATTAATGAACACTTAGATCAGCCTCATAATAAAATTTATTTGTTGTGTGATATTGATATTCCTTGGGAAGAAGACCCCTTAAGAGAGCATCCAAGTATAGAAGATAGAAAACGATTATTCGGAAATTATGTTGAGCTACTAGGAAAACACAAATTATCATATTATATTATTTCTGGAGATGTTAATGCACGATTAAAAAAAGCAAAAGAAATAATAGAGAGTTCAATATAAATTCTACTTTTGCATCATCTCATGGGGTGCCTTACTTTTCAGGCTGAGATTATACCCATTCTTTCTATGTAATTAGAAAGAAAAACCTGATCCAGATAATGCTGGCGTAGGTAAATTAAAAATATATTATTAACATAACGAATGTGTTACCCCACATCGTTCGTCAAAAATTATTTAAATAATGAAAAAGTTATTTTTTTTGGCGTTAGCAACTGGCTTATCAGTCAATTGTTTTTCACAGTTCACAATTTCAGGAACAATTAAAGATTCGTTGTCGAATCCTGTGCCTGGTGCAACAGTTCGAATTTCAGAAACCTTTAAAGGGATTTTTTCTGATAACAATGGTTTTTATGAGTTAAAAAATCTCGCTGAAGGGGATTATAAGCTTGAAGTTAGTTTTGTTGGCTACTCTACTCAAACTTTTGTGATTAAAGGATTAAACAAAGATGTAGAGGTAAATTTTGATTTAAAAAATTCATCTCAAAATTTAGATCAAGTAGTTGTTTCGGCAACAAGAGTTGGTGAAAATTCACCTATTGCTCATACTAACATCTCCGGAAAAGAGTTGGAGAAAAATAATTTAGGGCAAGATATTCCATTCTTACTTCAAAATTCTGTATCAATGGTTTCTACAAGTGATGCTGGAGCAGGAGTTGGTTATACTGGTTTTAGATTAAGAGGCTCAGATGCCACTCGAATTAATGTAACGATAAATGGAATTCCAGTAAATGATGCAGAATCACAAGGAGTTTATTGGGTGAACATGCCAGATTTAGCTTCTTCTACTGAAAATATTCAAATACAAAGAGGAGTTGGTTCTTCTACAAATGGAGCTGGTGCTTTTGGAGGTTCTGTAAACTTGCAAACAACAACATTAAAAGAGAAAGCTTATAGTGAGTTGTCAACTTCTTATGGCTCATTTAATACCCAAAAGTATACAGCTAAAGTAGGTACAGGATTAATTAATGGACATTGGGCTTTTGATGGGAGAGCATCTTACATAAAGTCTGATGGTTATATTGATAGAGCAACTTCTGATTTAAAGAGTTATTATTTTTCAGGAGGTTATTATGGTAAAAAGACAGCTATAAAAGCAATCTATTTTGCAGGAAAAGAAAAAACTTACCAATCATGGTGGGGAACACCAGAAAGCAGAATAACTGGCAATAAAGAGGACATGGAAGCTCATGCATTAAATAATGGATTAGACTCTTCACAAACACACAATTTATTAAATGCTGGAAGAACATATAATTATTATGAATATGAAAATGAAATAGATAACTATGCTCAAGATCATTTTCAATTACATTTCTCCCATCAGTTTAATGCTAAATTTTCAGCTAATGCAGCATTGCATTATACTTATGGGAGAGGATATTATGAGCAATTCAGGCAGGGAGATGATTTTGCTGATTATAATTTACCTGATTTAGTAATTGGGAGCGATATTATTACTTCTACTAATCTAATTAGAAGAAGGTGGTTGGATAACGATTTTTATGGAGCTACTTATAATTTAAAATATACTTCAACTAAATTGGCAATAACCTTGGGTGGAGGAAATAACGTTTATGAAGGTGGTCACTTTGGAGAGTTAGTTTGGATGGAATACGCTAATGGATCAAACATCAGAGATCGTTATTATGATAATACAGGTGAGAAAAAAGATTTTAATTCTTTTTTAAAAGCAGATTATTTAGTTGGTGAAAAACTGACTGTTTTTGCTGATATGCAGGTAAGAAGAGTTGAGTATTCAACAAAAGGAATTGACAACAATCAAAATGTTTTAGCAATCGATACTACTTTTATTTTCTTTAATCCTAAAGGTGGGTTGAGTTATCAATTGAGTGATAAGGTTAGAACTTATGCTTCTGTAAGTGTTGGTAATCATGAGCCAGTGCGTAATGATTTTATTGACAATCCTGCCAATAAACAACCAAAACATGAAATGATGATTGATTATGAATTAGGAGTTGATGTGAAATTGAAAAAAGTATTGATTCAAGGAAATTTCTATTATATGGATTATACTAATCAGTTGATATTGACTGGAGAACTAAATGATGTTGGGTCATCAATTCGAGCAAACGTTGACAAAAGTTATCGTGCAGGTTTTGAGTTGAATACAAGCGTGTTATTAAGTAAACGAGTATCAGTAAATTTAAATACAACTATTTCACAAAATAAAATTGCTGATTTTACAGAAGTTCTTTACGATTATACAAATGGTTATGATGTGATTGAAAATAAATATAACAACACTGATATTGCTTTTTCTCCAAATGTTATTAGTGCAGCTTCGATGGTTTATAATCCTTTAAAATCATTAAGCTTAATGCTTCAAGGGAAGTATGTTGGAGAACAATTTTTAGATAATACATCAAACAGCAAAAGACAAATAGACGCTTATTATACATTAGATGCTGGTTTGTCTTATACTTTATTCCCTAAAAAATTAAAAGAGGTTTCGTTTAGCATATTAGCAAACAACATATTAAACAATTTATATAGTAGTAATGGGTACACCTACAGTTATATTTATGGGGAGACTATTACTGAAAACTTTTTTTACCCTCAAGCAGGCTCTAATTTTTTAGCAGGTATAACGGTTAAATTTTAAAATAATTTATAGTTAAAAAAAGCTCCCATTTGGGGAGCTTTTTTTGTTTGGGATTATTACTAAATTTGATAAGACTCAATAATTTAAATCATGGCAGAGAATAAAACTCAAAAAACAAATCAAAGTGTTGAAGATTTTATTAATTCGGTGGACCACGAAGGGAAACGAAAAGATGGATTTCAAATTTTAGAAATGATGAAAACCATAACTAAAGAAGAGCCTCGTATGTGGGGTGCTTCTATAATTGGTTTTGGTGATGTACGTTACAAATATGCAAGTGGTAGAGAAGGAGATTGGTTTAAAGTGGGCTTTTCGCCTCGTAAAGCAAAAATTTCATTGTACTTAATGGGTTGTGATGTTTCTAAGGCCGATGAAATGCTAGGTAGGCTTGGGAAACATAAAACTGGGAAGGGTTGTTTATACATCAATAAATTGGCCGATATTGATAAAGAAGTGTTAAAAGAAATGATAAAAGAGGGTTATGAAAATGGGCACATTGGCACAGAAGAGCATTAAACTATTTATAGTTGTTTTAATCTTTTTAACTAGCTGTACTCCAAAAGAAACGATAACTCTTAATCAATTAAACTGGTTGTTGGGAAGCAGAGAAATGGTTTCAGGTAATCAGTTAATTCTTGAAACTTGGGAGCAAGAAAATGATACGCTCTTTATTGGAAAATCGTATAATATTACCCAATACGACACAGTGCTAACCGAAACCATTCAAGTTATTCAAAAAGAAAATATTATCTATTATATTCCGTTAGTATTTGACCAAAATGGAGGAGAGCCTGTTTTATTTGAATTAAAATCGGAACACCCAGAGCAATTAATTTTTGAGAACAAGGAGCATGATTTTCCAAATAGAATTTGTTACTACAAAGATGGTGGTAATATTAATGTTTGGATAGAGGGCGGGGACAAGAAAATTGATTTTTATTTTATAAAAACGAAGTGAAACTAGTATTTACATTATTCATACTTATATTATCATTAGTTGCTAATGCACAATCGTTTGCAGAACAGCATTATCAATTTGATGTAAATTATAAAATGATGCATGGTTATTACAATAGAGGTTTGTATCAAGAAGCCACGCAATATGTCGATTCGTTAAAAGATAACAGATATGTGAATGGACAAGTCTATTATTTTTTTGCCAGAGTTTATTCTTTAAATAATGAGTTCGATAAATCTTTATTTTACCTTAAAAAAGCAGTAAAACGAGGAACTACAAAAGTAGATGTAGAAAAAATGTACGACTTAGATAAGTTTAGAAATAGTCATTTAAACATTGTTTTTGAATTGAATTACGACAAATGGCATCAAGAGTATTTAAGTTGGGTTGCTGAATTACAAATTGATTCGGTGTATTATAAAGAAATAATGGAAATTAATTCCTTATCAAATAATACAAGATATAAAAGAGTTGAAACTATTGATGGTGATATTGTTTATGAATTAAAAGATTCAGTTGAGATTGCTGCGGTAGAAAAGCAAGATTCAGTAAACTTTGAAAATCTAACGGATTTATTTTTTGAAAAAGGTTTTCCAACTTATAGAAAGGTTGGAGGAGCTGCTTTTGATGCAATTCGTATGTTAGAGTCTAATTTTATTAAAGGGTTTAATGACTTAGATTCACAATGGGAAAAGATAAAACCTTTGATAATTAAAGAAATTGAGTTGGGAAATTTAAAACCTTTTATTTATGGAAGACTAGAAGATAGTTATAATGGAATAACTAAAAACCCTCTATTGTATTTACACCCAATTTATACTTATAAGGATTATCAAGTAAGTTTTAATGAAATTGTAAAGCCAAAAGAGTTAAATATAAGGCGTAAATCAATCGGGTTGTGCCCAATAGAAATAGAATTTTGGTCGCTTGCAAAAGAGTTACCTATGTCGTTACAAGAAATTAAGTTTAAATGAGAGACATCGAAACCAAAGAAGATATTGCATTTTTAATGAATGAATTTTATTCTAAAATGCTAAAAGATGATTTGATTGGCTACATTTTTACTGATGTTGCTCATTTGGATTTACAAAAGCATTTACCATCGTTAACCAATTTTTGGGAGAACATGTTGTTAAACGCGAATGGGTATAAAAAGAATGTAATGGATATCCATTTTAAACTAAATGCTAAAGAGGAGCTTCAGAAGGCTCATTTTAATCGGTGGTTGGAATTGCTTGTTGAAACTGTAAAAGAGCATTATAAAGGAGAAAAAGCGCAAAGAATGTTGAATAGTGCAAATTCAATTGCAGGAGTAATGCAGTTTAAGTTGGGTAAAATGAATTAATCTAAATATAAGTCAATTAATCCTTCAGGAGCTAAAACTTCAATAAGTTGCTCTTCTCTGTTTACATTCTTAATTACTTGGTCAGTAATTGGTATCAAAATTTCTTTTTTGCTGGGATGAGTTATTTCAATAATAGCTTGAGTAGGGTAGTCTAAAACTTCTTTAATAATTCCCAACTCACCTTTAATTTCATCAACAACTTTATAGCCAACAACTTCGTGGTAATAAAACTTATTGCCAGTTAATTTTGGTAATTGTGTTAAAGGAAGGTATAACTCTTTTCCAATAAGCTCTTTGGCTGAATCAACCGAATCAACATCATCTATTTTTAATTTAATAGTTCCGTTATTCAGTACTTGAGTATTGGTAATAAAAAAAGGAATCAGCACATTATCCTGTTTATGAACTCGGATAAGGACTGATTCCAATTTTTTGTATTTTTCGGGATTATCTACATCTAATTTAGCGATGAGTTCTCCCTGTTTACCATGAAGTTTAGAAGTGTAACCTAAATAAAAGCACTCTTCAATATTCATAGTTAATTATTCAGCGTCTTTTTTCTCTTCTTCAGCAGCAGGTGCTTCTTCAGCAGCAACTTCTGGAGTAGCTTCAGCAACAGCTTCTACTTCTGGGGCAGCTTCTTCAACTACTTCTTCTACTGGAGGTGCCATTTTAGCAGCAACTTCAGCAGCTTTTTTTGCATTAGCTTCTTGTTCAGCAGCAAATCTAGCTTTAGCATCTGCATCAGCAGCTTTAGCTAAGCTATCTTTTTTACCATCAATTTTACTAGCTTTTTCTTCTAGCCAAGCAGCAAATTTTTTGTCAGCTTGTTCTTGAGTTAAAGCTCCTTTTAATACACCTTTATCAAGGTGATTTTTATGTATTACTCCTTTATAAGATAAAAGGGCTTTACATGTTTCAGTAGGTTGAGCTCCTGTTTTAACCCAGTGCAAAGATCTATCAAAATCGATATCGATTGTTGCAGGGTTAGTGTTTGGATTGTACGTGCCTAATTTTTCAATAAATTTCCCATCTCGTGGGGCACGGCTGTCAGCTACTACAACGTGGTAAAAAGCAAATCTTTTTTTACCATGTCTTTGTAATCTAATTTTTGTAGGCATTTTTTAAAATTTAATTAATTAATTATTTTTTGAGCCTGCAAATGTAGTGATTTGTTTCTTAATATTTGGATATGATGTAAATAAATTGTCTTTTCAATCAATTTTATTGGTGTATTCATGTTTTTTGACAATTAAAATGAGTGTCATTTTATTATCTTTACATCGATATGGGTAATAATTCTGTTAAATTTTTTCTGTTGCTTTCTTTCATTGAAGGGCTTGTTGTGATGGGGACAGAGCTTTTAGGAGCTAAAATGCTAGCACCTTTTTTTGGTTCTTCATTATATGTTTGGTCTTCTGTTATGGCTATTACACTTGGCGGATTAGCTTTTGGATACTTTTTTGGTGGAAAAATTTCCCTCAGAGAAAAGCAAGAGTTGAATTTATATAAGATATTATTAATAGGGTCTTTATTTACAATGTTGATGCCTTTTACGTCAAAAGTAGCATTGAATATTATTGGGTTTTACTCTTTACTTCCAGCTGTTTTTTGCTCTACTTTTATTGTTTTATTTCCTCCTGTTTTTTTAATGGGTATGGTTTCACCTATTATTATAAAAATAATTTCTAAAAACACTAATGAATCTGGTAATTCTGCTGGTACTGTATACGCGATATCTACTTTTGGGGGTATTATATCTACTTTGGCTTTTGGGTTCTATGTTATTCCAGTTTATGGATTAACAATGCCTGCAATTATTTCAGGAGCCACCTTAGGAATACTCCCTTTAATAATGTTGATTAAAAGAAAAAGATATAGCGATACACTCCCTTTTGTAATTGGTATTATTATTTCTTTATATCAATTGATTTTTGACTTTAATCAACCAAGAGAGGGTGTAGATTTAATTTATCAAAGTGAAGGAATATTAGGGCAAATTTCTGTTTATGATTATTCTAGTAATAATTTCAATAAAGCCGGTAATAATTCAGAAAAAGTTAGGTGGCTTTATGTAAATGGAATCTCTCAAACTAAAGAAAATAGAAGCATCACCCTAGATGAAAATTCAGAAAAATATTTTACTTACGTTCCAAAGCTAACAGATTATATCTCATCATTAAATTTAAAAAATAAGAGTGTGCTTTTGCTTGGTTTAGGGGGAGGAAGTCTTGCTAAAAGTTTATTTGAAAATGGATATAATGTTGAGGTTTGTGAATTAGATAAAAGAATAAATTATGTTGCTAAAACTTATTTTGATTTACCGGAAACAATTAATGTAACTGTTGATGATGCTAGACATTTTATAAAGCTTTCAAAAAATAAATATGATGTAATTATATTTGATACGTTTAGAGGTGAAGAAACACCAAGTCATATTATAACAAAAGAAAGCCTAGTTGAGGTTAAAAAGATTCTTAATAAAGATGGCCACGTTTTGATTAATAGTTATAATTATATTGAAGGAAAGAAAGGTGTTGGATTACAGTCAATTTATAAAACGCTTATTGATGCAAATTTAAGTACAGAAGTTTGGCCAACTTCTATTGATGTTAATAACAGAAACTTGTTATTTATTTCGTCATTAAATAAAGTTGAAAAAAATGAAGAGTTTCTTGATATGAGTAAAATAGATATTTCTAAAGCTCAAGTACTAACAGATGAATACCCAGCTTTTGAAATGTTAAATGGCTTAGCGGGACTTGATTGGAGAATTTCGGCTATTAATAATAATCAAACTACTAATTAGCGCCTAATGCTTTTGGTTTTCATCTTTTCTTAAATCGTATGTTTTTTTAGCTCCATACAATAATCCTCCAGCAATTAAAAAACCAATACCACCATCTATTGGTACTCCACTGTTTGGTCCCATACCATTATTACCCATGCCATTTCCTCCTCCAGGAGCCCCCATGCCATTTCCATTACCTCCTGCTGCTGCATAAGAAAGGTAACTTAAAAAGATAAACGAAAGGTATAATAATGTTTTTTTCAAAGAGTCAAAAGGTTAAAATCAATGAGGCTCAAAATTAGTAAAAAAGTTTACATCATACCTAATTCTAATAGCGCCTCTTCACTCATCATTTCTTTTCCCCAAGTTGGTTCCCAAACTAATTCAACTTTTGCAGATTTTACGCTCCACATATCATCTACTTTTTGTCGAACTTCTTCAGGTAAACTTTCTGCTACAGGACAAGATGGAGATGTTAATGTCATATCAATTTGAACATTAAATTCATCATCTATTTTAATTTCATAAATCAATCCCATTTCGTAGATATCAACAGGAATTTCAGGGTCATAAATAGTTTTTAGAGTTTCAATAACTAACTCTTCAACATCTTTTTTTGACAATTCTTTATTATGTTCTTCCATCTTACTTAAGCTTTAGCTTGAAAAGCGATTGAGTATATTTTTATCTGTTTAACCATTGACAATAATCCATTACTTCTGGTAGGTGATAAATGTTCTTTTAAACCAATTTGATCTATAAAAAACAAATCAGATTCTGCAATTTCTTTAGGTGTATGGTTAGAGAAAACTCTTATCATTAAAGCAATTATCCCTTTTGTAATAATTGCATCACTATCTGCAGTAAAAATGATTTTTCCATCATTTAATTCTGCATGTAACCATACTCTTGATTGACAACCTTTAATCAAATTGTCTTCTGTTTTGTATTTTTCTTCAATAATTGGTAAATCCTTCCCTAATTCAATGATATGTTCATACTTATCCATCCACTCATCAAACAAAGCAAATTCATCAACTATTTCTTCTTGTATTTCTTTTATTGTCATTAAACTAGCATTTTAATAGCTCTTTTCAGCCCTTCAATGAAGATATCAATTTCTTCGGTTGTATTATAAAAAGCAAAAGAAGCTCTTGCGGTTCCAGGTACATTTAACCTGTTCATTAAAGGCTCTGTACAGTGATGACCTGTTCTAATTGCTACTCCTAATTTATCTATTATCATTCCGATGTCAGATGGATGTGTTCCATCAACCACAAATGATAAAACACTTGCTTTTTGTTTAGCTTCCCCAATTATTCGTAAACCTTCTATTTGTTTTATTTTTTCTGTAGCATAGGTCAATAACTCATGCTCATAAGCTTCAATATTATGGATGCCGATGTTGTTCATATAGTCAATAGCAGCAGCTAATGCTATACCACCAACAATATTGGGTGTGCCAGCTTCAAATTTATGTGGCAATTCGTTGTAGGTCGTTTTTTCGAAAGTAACAGTTTTAATCATATCGCCACCACCTTGGTAAGGAGGGAGGCTGTTTAATATGGCTTCTTTACCATATAGAATCCCAACTCCAGTTGGTCCCAGCATTTTATGTCCTGAAAAAACATAAAAATCACAATCTAACTCTTGTACATCTACTTTTTTATGAGGAACAGCTTGCGCTCCATCTATTAATGTAAAAGCACCAATTGCTTTTGCTTTTTTAATAATTTCTTTAACAGGATTTATTGTGCCTAAAGTATTAGAAACATGTGTTACAGCAACTAATTTGGTTTTATCTGAAAGTAATTTTTCAAATTCCTCAAACAAAAATTCTCCTTTGTCGTTTATTGGCACAACTTTTAAAATTGCTCCGTAATCTTCACATACCATTTGCCAAGGAACAATGTTTGAATGATGCTCCATTGTTGAGATGATAATCTCGTCGCCTTTGTTAAGGTGTTTTTTTGCAAAGCTTGATGCTACTAAATTAATACTTCCAGTAGTTCCGGAAGTAAAAATTACTTCGTGCTCATGTTTTGCATTAATAAAATTTTGAACAGTGATTCTTGCTTTCTCGTAAGCATCTGTAGCTTCTTGACTAAGCGTATGGATGCCTCTGTGTATATTACTGTTTTGAAAAGTATAGTATTTGTCAATTACATCAATTACTTGTTGAGGCTTCTGAGAAGTTGCTCCATTATCAAAATAAACCAATGGTTTTCCATTAACCTCTCTAGCTAAAATTGGAAAGTCAGCCCTAATTTTTTTAATGTTAAGTATTTCGGTTTGTGTAGGCATTATTTTGCGAATCGTTCTTCTATTTTTTGATCAATATAGATTTGTAATGGCTCTAATGTTATTTTTTCTAATGCATCTTTAGCAAAAGCGTTAATCATTAAGTTTAAAGCACTTCTTCTGCTAATTCCTCTAGATTGTAAATAAAAAATAGCTTCATCATCTATTTGCCCAGTTGTAGAACCATGACTACATTTTACATCATCGGCATATATTTCTAACTCTGGTTTAGAGTTTACACTTGCGTTATCTGATAATAAAATGTTGTTGTTTTGCTGAAAAGCATTTGTTATTTGAGCGTCTTGACGAACGAAAACCTTACCGTTAAATACCCCAATAGATTCATCATCCAACACACCTTTATAAACTTCGTTAGAATTACAATGAGGTTTCATATGATCTACAACAGTATGGTTGTCGATATGGTCTTGATTTTTTCCTAAATACAAGCCGTTAAGATTAGTTTCGCAATTACTTGCATTCACTTCAATGTTTAAGTTATTTCTAACTATAGCGCCATTAAAAATTGCTGTGTTAATTGTAAATGTACTGTCTGCTCTTTGGTAAGCTTGTTCGGTAGCTATATGGTAATTATTATCTTCTTTATCTTGAATTTTGTTATATTCTATTTTAGAATTTGGATTCAAGAAAAACTCAGCAACACTGTTTGAGAAACTATTTTCAGCATTTAGCTTTACAAATGTTTCTATAATTTTAACAGAAGCTCCATCATGAGCTTTTACAATTGTTCTAGTGTTAGTGTGTAAACTGCTTTCTGTAACAATGTTTATAATATGTATTGGTTTGGATGCAATAATATTTTTATCTAAACCTATGTAGACACCATCTGTGAATGAAAATGAGTTTAACGCAACAAATATTTCATTTTCAACTTTAGCCAAACTTCCTAAATGGTCTTTTACAAATTCATCAGAATTAGCAATAGAGTTTTTTATAGAAATTATTTTAACGCCATTTTCATTTTCAACTTTTGCTAAATCTTCACGGTAAAAACCATTTTCAATTACTACAATGTTAGCATCTAAATTTGGGATCAAAAAACTTGAAATGTCAAGATTATTTGTAGATACTTCTCTTTGAATGTTGTAGTTTTTGTTGATGATTTTTCCAACTCTTGTATATTTCCAATACTCGGTTTTTGAAGAAGGAAAGTCTAGTTTAGCTATGGCTAATTTAGATTTTGCTCTTAATTCTTTAGCAAATTGGGGTTCGTTAGAAAAGTCTAATTGGCTTAGATTTTCTAATAAAATATCTTTTTTTGTGAGTTCTTGTGTTGTCATTCTAGTGGGTTAGTTTACTTTAAAGATTAAGCGTTCACTTCTTCTTTAATCCAATCATATCCTTTTTCTTCTAATTCAAGAGCTAACTCTTTAGTTCCAGATTTCACAATTCTACCATTGTATAATACGTGTACAAAATCAGGCACTATATAGTCTAAAAGTCTTTGGTAGTGTGTAATAACAACTGTAGCGTTTTTTGGTGATTTTAATAAATTTACACCATTAGCAACAATTCTTAAAGCGTCAATATCTAAACCAGAATCTGTTTCATCTAAGATTGCCAATTTAGGCTCAAGCATTGCCATTTGAAATATCTCATTTCTTTTCTTTTCACCACCTGAGAAACCTTCGTTAACAGAACGAGAAGCTAATTTAGCATCTAATTCTACTAAAGCCGATTTTTCTTTAACCATAGCTAAAAATTCTTTAGCTGTAGCAGGTTCTTGGCCAAGATATTCTCGTTTTTCGCTTATAGCAGTTTTTAAGAAATTGATATTACTAACCCCAGGTATTTCTATTGGATACTGAAAAGCAAGGAATAAACCTTCTCTAGCTCTATCTTCGGGATTTAATTCTAATAAATCTTTTCCATCAAAATTAACTTCACCTTGAGTTACTTCATAATCTTCTCTTCCGGCTAATACAGACGACAAAGTACTTTTACCAGAACCATTTGGTCCCATTATAGCATGAACTTCTCCTGCTTTAATTTCTAAATTAATTCCTTTAAGAATTTCTTTGTCGTTTATACTCGCGTGTAAATTTTTTATACTTAACATCTCTTTATTTTTAATGTTCTATCCTACAGAACCTTCTAAACTAATTTCTAATAATTTTTGTGCTTCTACTGCAAATTCCATTGGAAGCTTGTTCAATACTTCTTTACAATATCCATTTACAATTAAATTGATTGCTTTTTCAGTATCTATACCTCTTTGATTGCAATAAAATATTTGGTCTTCCCCAATTTTTGAAGTTGTTGCCTCGTGCTCAATTTTTGCGGAACTATTTTTTGCTTCTATATAAGGGAAGGTGTGAGCGCCACATTTATCTCCCATTAATAAAGAGTCACATTGAGTAAAGTTTCTAGCGTTAGTTGCGTTCTTGTTTATCTGAACTAACCCTCTATAAGAGTTGTTGCTGAATCCAGCAGAAATTCCTTTAGATATAATTGTACTTTTTGTGTTTTTACCTAAATGAATCATTTTGGTTCCTGTATCTGCTTGCTGGTAATTATTAGTTACAGCAACAGAATAGAATTCCCCAATTGAATTATCACCTTTTAAAATACAAGAAGGATATTTCCATGTAACAGCAGAGCCAGTTTCAACTTGGGTCCATGAAATTTTTGAATTATTATGGCAAATTCCTCTTTTAGTTACAAAATTGTATATTCCACCTTTACCTTCTTTATCTCCTGGATACCAGTTTTGTACAGTTGAATATTTTATTTCAGCATTGTCTAAAGCAATTAGCTCAACAACAGCCGCGTGTAGTTGGTTTTCATCTCTTTGGGGAGCAGTACAACCTTCTAAATAACTTACATAGCTGCCTTCGTCTGCAATTAAAAGTGTTCTTTCAAATTGTCCGGTACTAGCTTCATTAATTCTAAAATAAGTTGAAAGTTCCATAGGGCATCTTACTCCCTTAGGAATATAACAGAAAGACCCATCTGAAAAAACGGCTGCATTTAATGCTGCATAAAAATTATCTGTTGCAGGTACAACTGTTCCCATATATTGTTTTACCAATTCGGGATGATTTTTAACTGCCTCACTAAATGAACAGAAAATAATTCCTAAATCATGTAATTTATCTTGAAAAGAAGTTTTTACAGAAACCGAATCAAATACAAAATCAACGGCAACACCACTTAAAGCTTTTTGTTCATCCATAGAAATACCAAGCTTATCCATTGTTGCTTTCATTTCTGGATCAACATCCTCCCAATTAACATTTTCTTTCTTTTTTGGAGCGGAATAATAAGACAAGTCTTGAAAATCCACTTTAGGGTATTTTACATGAGCCCAATGCTTTTCGGTCATGTTTTGCCATAAAGCGAATGCTTTAAGTCTATAATCTAAAAGCCATTGTGGCTCCTCTTTTTTTGAAGAAATTAATCGAATAACATCTTCATTTAAACCTTTAGGAATTACCTCTGATTCAATATTAGAAGTAAAACCATATTTATATTCTTGATTCTCTAAATCCTTTTCTAAATCTTCCTCTGTATATCCTGCCATAATCTTTTTTATAAAGAAAAACTTTCACCACAACCGCAAGTTCTATTTGCGTTAGGGTTTTTAAATAAAAAGCCTTTACCATTTAATCCTCCCGAAAAGTCTAATTCTGTTCCGGCTAAGTATAGAATACTTTTTTTGTCGCAAACTATTTTTACGCCATTGTCTTCAAATACTTTGTCATCTTCATTAATTACATGATCGAAAGTTAAGTCGTAAACTAGACCTGAACATCCGCCACCTTTAACACCAACACGGATGAAACTATCTTTAGGTGAGCCATCTTCAGACATTAATTTAATGGCTTGGTTTTTTGCGTTTTCTGAAACTGTTATCATTTTTATCTTATTTAGATTGATTCTAAATTAATGCAAATGTACCTAAAAAGAGGTAGTGAACCAAGTAAATTGATTTTTTTTTAAAAAAAGAAGATAAGGGTTGTTATAACCAGCCTTTTATTTTATAAAAAGCAATAGCAACATATTCGCGGTAAACTATTATCTGATAGTTTAAATGACTCCAGAATTGGTAACGGAGTTGAGTATTGTTGCCAATGTTAGGAATCATGTTGTTTCCTCCTAATTCGTTGTCTTCGAATAAAAAAGAAGCTTCTACAGGATGTGAAAAGGCGGCTTGCCCGCTAATTTTGGTAAAGCCAATTTTTTGAAAAGATTTTAACGATCTATACATATGTTCGGGAGAAGTAACCAAAAGTGTAGGCAGTTTTTTATCCATTAATTTACCAACTTCTAAAGCTTGAGAACGAGTATTTGTTCCTCTGTTTTCAAATATAATTCGATTTTCATCTATACCTCTTATTACTAATTCTTTTTTCATTAAATAAGAAGAAGATAAGGTGTCGGTATAGTCGCCAGGCATGGTAACAATAATTTTAGCAGTTTTAAATTTATGGGCTACTTCTGCAGTCATATAAGTTCTCATTAACCCCGATTCGCTAGGTATTCCACCACCGCTCATTACAACAATGTATGCGGGGTCAGTATCAAGTTTCGTGTCAGATTGACCCAAATAAAAATACATCCAAAAAGGAATTGAAGTAAAAGAAAGGATTATAATGGTTATAAAAATTACACCAAAACTAATTAGACTCCATTTTAGTGGACTTATTAAATAGGATAATATGTTTTTAAGTGATTTAATAAATCTAATGTAAACAATTTATTCTTTTCATAACTTTGCATTATGTTAGAAGATAAAAATCCAAATCCTGTAAATGATATAAGCACTCTTGGTGAGTTTGGCTTAATTAACCATTTAACAGAAAATATAAAATTACAAAACAAATCATCAAAATTAGGTGTTGGTGATGATGCTGCTGTTTTAGAATTTAAGAGTAAACAAACATTAGTAACTACCGATATGTTAGTAGAAGGTGTTCATTTTGATTTGTTGTATACTCCTTTTAAGCATTTAGGGTACAAAGCTGTTGTGGTAAACCTATCTGATATTTATGCAATGAACGGAACTCCAACACAGATTACAGTGTCGCTGGCTGTCTCTAATCGCATTTCTGTTGAGGCGCTTGAAGAACTATATGAAGGGATGTTGTTAGCTTGTGAAATTTATGGAGTTGATTTAATTGGTGGAGATACAACATCTTCGTTGTCTGGATTGATAATCAGCATAACAGCTATAGGTGAAGCAGATAAAAAAGAAGTTGTTACTCGAAAAGGAGCAAAAGAAAACGATTTAATTTGTGTTTCTGGAGATTTAGGAGGAGCTTTTATGGGGCTTCAATTATTAGAAAGAGAAAAGAAAGTTTATAATGAAGCACCAACAGTTCAGCCTGATTTTGATGGACATGATTATGTTTTAGAGCGTCAACTTAAGCCTGAGCCAAGAAAAGATGTAATAGATATGTTTAAAGAGTTGGGGATTCAACCAACAGCTATGATTGATGTTTCTGATGGATTATCTTCTGATTTAACTCACATCTGTAAACAATCTAAAGTAGGATGTACCATTTATGAAAATAAAATTCCGATTGATTTTACTGTTGTTAATCTTGCAGCTGAAATGAATCTTGACCCTACTGTTTGTGCACTAAATGGAGGAGAAGATTATGAATTGCTCTTTACAATTGCTTTAGATGATTACAACAAAATTAAAGATAGTAAGCGAGTTGCTGTTATTGGTCATATTACTGGGGTTGAAGGTGCTTACCAAATTGTAGATAAAGCAGAAGTAGTACATAAATTAGTCGCTCAAGGTTGGGATGCTATTTCAAAACAATAAAGTATTAACTTTGTATTAGTGAAAGTGTTTAAAAATATAATTAGTTTTTTACTTGTCTTAACAATTACGAATGTTGTTGTTGGTAAGACTGTACACGAGTTATTTTTTCATCACCATGAAATAGAGTGTTCTGCTAAAACAACTCAACACTTCCACGGTACAGAATTAAATGAGGTTGATTTAATTTGTAGTTTTAATTTTTCTGCATCTTTAAATCACTTTTTTACTAGCTCTTTCAATCATCAACTTTTTGAAGTTGATAAAGAATCAGTATTCTTTTATGTCTCAACTAATCAAAACACTTATTTTAATACCCTCTCTTTGAGAGGACCTCCTCAATTTGTGTAAATCCACTATTATTTAAATAACAAACAAATTAGTTTACTAAAACAAATAACATGCTTAGCAATAAGTTGTTTTCTGTTATTGTAATATTGTTATTGGGGTTTACTTCTTTTGCACAAGACAAAAGCAACTGTAATTTTTCACTTTCGGGTAAAACAATTGATAATCACGATAAATCAATTTTAATGTTTGCTAATGTTTACATTAAAGAACTCGAGAAAGGTGCTGTTTCTGACACTAATGGTAATTATGTAATTCATAATTTATGTGCCGGAAAATATGAAGTTACAGTTAGTCATGTTGGTTGCGAACCTGTTACAATAAACATTGCAATAACTGGAGATACAAAACAAAATTTTTATACCGAACATCATGCTGAAGAGCTTAAGCAATTTGCTTTTGTTGAGCAAGCATATGTTGAAGAGCAAACTGTTGACAGAAAAGAACTTTCTATTAAAGAATTAAATCAATCAAGAGGAAAATCTTTAGGCGAAAGTTTAAAAGAATTAACAGGTGTTACTTCTTTGAATACAGGTAATAGTATTTCTAAACCTGTAATTCATGGTTTGCATAGCGACAGAATATTAATTCTTAATAATGGTATTCGACAAGAAGGACAACAATGGGGTAATGAACATGCTCCAGAGATTGATCCTTATATAGCGAATAAGTTAAGTGTGATTAAGGGAGCAGAAGGTATTCGATATGGAGCAAATGCCATTGCTGGAGTTGTATTGGTTGAACCAAATGAGCTAAGAGATTCTTCAGGAATTAATGGCGAATTAAATTTAGCCGGAGCAACTAACGGAAGACTTGGTGTAAGTTCTGCTATGCTTGAAGGAAATATTGGTAAACTAAATGGCTTAAGCTGGAGGGTACAAGGAACCTTAAAACGATCAGGTAATGTTTCAACTCCAAATTACTTCATGAAAAATACTGGACTAAAAGAATACAATTTTTCTTGGGCTACAGGTTATTTAAAAGCGAAGTATGGAATAGAAACTTTTTATAGTCAATTCAATAGTGATATAGGAATATTTTCTGCTGCACATATTGGAAATTTAACTGATTTGCAACGCGCAATAGAATCTGATGTTCCTTTGGAATCTGCAGATTTTACATACGATATAAATCGGCCATATCAGCATATTGAACATGAGCTGTTTAAAGTAAAATCTTATTTGGCAACTGGAGAAATAGGTAAACTTGAATTAATTTATGCTAGACAGTATAATTTAAGGCAAGAATATGATAAACATGTTTCTCGTAATGATAGTATTGCAGCATTAAATTTACCCGAATTACAATTTGAGATTACAACTCACACTGGAAGTTTAATTTGGTCTCAAAACCGAAAAAATGCTTTTAAAGCGCAATTGGGTGTTTCGGGAATTTATCAAGCTAATACCTATACCGGAAGAGAGTTTATACCTGCATTTATTAAATATGGAAGCGGTGCTTTTATCATTGAAAAATGGAGAAATAAAAATGCCAAATTAGAATTGGAAGCAGGGTTAAGGTATGATTACGTTTATCAGCAAGTTTATAAATGGTTGAAAAAAGTGTATATCACTCCTGAATACATTTACCATAATGTTTCAGGAAGTTTAGGTGCAGTTTATAAACCAACAGAAACTCTAACAGCTAAGATTAATTATGGCATGGCTTGGCGCCCACCTAATGTAAGTGAGCTTTATAGCAATGGCTTGCATCATGGTGCTGCTGCTGTAGAGTATGGCGATACTAATTTGATTGCAGAGAAAGCACATAATATTATATTGGGAGTTGATTATGTAAAAGGAAAATGGTTGATTCAAGCAGAGGGTTACTATAATTACATTAACAACTTTATATATTTAAAACCTGTTTTGCCAGCAACATTAACCATTAGAGGCGCATTTCCAACATTCAAGTATGAGCAGGTAAATGCTTCGTTTGCAGGAGTAGATTTAAAATCTACGTATTCTATTTATAAATCGCTTTCATGGAAAGGTAAGGCTTCTTTTTTGAGAGCATATAACCTTACAGCTAAAGAAGGAATTGTAGGAATGCCTGCTAATCGTTTTGAAAATGCTATTGAATACAAACTAGAAAGCATTAAGCGTTTTAAAGATATTTATGCTGAGGTAGGTTTTCAAAATGTGTTAACCCAAAACAATGTTCCTGCAAATAGTGATTATTTAGCTCCTCCAAAAGGATATGGATTGTTAAATTTTAAAACAGGATTTAGCCTGCCAACCTATAAGCAACAAAAAATAATAGTGGATTTTGAAATCAGTAATTTATTAAATACTGCTTATCGCGATTACCTTAACAGGTTTCGTTATTACGCAGACGAAATGGGGAGAAATTATTCTCTCAAATTAAAAATGACTTTTTAAACTTATAAAATTTATAACAATGAAAACAAAAACAAATTATACAATCATTTTAGCGGCTTTATTTATTTCTTTTTTAATTGGATGTAAAAAAGATGATGATAGCCCAAGTCCAGTTTCACCAACAACTCCTCCAGTAAATGAAGAAGAATTAATCACTAGTTTGATTATTTCATTTGAAGATACTGCTGGGGTTCAACCATCTGTTCAATATGCGTTTAGAGATCCAGATGGAGAAGGTGGAAGCTTGCCAACTCAGCACGATACTATTCGTTTAGTTGTCAATACTTATTATAATGCTACTGTACAATTATTAAATGAGTCAGTTTCTCCTGCAGAGGATATAACTCTAGAGGTAGAAGAAGAAGCATCGGAGCATTTATTTTGCTATGCAGTTTCAAATACAAATGTATCTATTATAAGAACTGATAGCGATGGAACTTATGGTCTTGGCATTAAATCGAGATGGTTTACAGGCAATGTTGCTAATGGAGAAACAACAATATCGTTAAAACATCAACCAGGTGTAAAAGATGGAACTTGTTCGCCTGGTGATACAGATGTTGAGGTAACCTTTGTTACAAAAATTCAATAAAAATAGTAATATCATGTAGGGTGTAATTCTAAAAAATTACACCCTATTTTTTTGCCTTACGCACAGCTAAAGCTGCACCAATTGCTACTCCAACCCCCACGCCAACTGCAATATTTTTTATTGCAACCCCTATTGCTGCACCAATTCCTGCTCCCAAGGCAATATAAATTCCTGCGTTTTTGTTATTCTTCATTTTTTGCTTGGTTTAGTTTTAAAAATAAAGTTCCGTTAGTTGAGTTAAGTTTTAACTTATTATCGCTAGTTGTAATAGCTATGTTTTCGAGGCTAATTTTATAACCTATATTTTCAGCTAATCCAGAAAATGACAATTGTTTTTGGGTTAAATCGTAATGATTACCTTTTCCAAATTTGTTAAACAAATATTCTTGAGTTGCTTTAAAATCGATTTCGGTAACCAATTTATCATTTTTAAAGAGGTTCATTTTAAACGAATTATGCTCGTTATTTTTAAGCGCAAATTTGTCTTCTCCAATTGTAAAGGTTGTAAGCGCATAACTGCTTTTACTGTCATAATAATTAAACTTAATCATATAATCATAACCCGAAACATCTACTAAATTGTTGTTATAAGTTACGGAATATGAAGAGTAATCGTTCTTGTAGTCGATATAAGTATGTTTGTACTCTAATCCCAAAGCTTTCATGTAAATTTCGGCTTCGTTAATTCTGCTCCAGCGTTCTTTTTTATTGTTGTAATTTAAAATTTGAGATTCAAAATCTTGAGAATAAATGTCTTTAACGCCATTAAAACCATGGTAATCGTCTAAATAGTCGATGATAGATTTTATTTCATTGTTTAAAGAATCGGTAACTAATTTATTATTCGGATACTCATAATCTTGGCTGTAATAATTACTATCTATTTTAATCGTTTGCTCATTTACCACTTTGCCATCTTTTAGTATCCCGTTTTCGGTTAAGATAGTTTTTAATCGTTCAGCTTGACTGTTTTCACTAACATTAAACATACTCCATGGGCCAAACGACATTAACAACATCATTACACAAAGTGAAATTGGAATAAACTTAATGTTGTTTTTACCCATAATAAAATAGAAACAAACAATGGTTAGCCAAACCCCAAGTAATAAAACGATGTAGCGATTTATTGTAACCCCGTAATCGGCCAAGCGCATGCTAATGGCAATAAAAAGCATAATTACCAAAGGAAGTAAAATGAAATAATAAGCTTTGGAGAATTTTTTAATCCACGAATTTTCTTCCTTTTGCCCAAAAGGATGGATGAGTAAAAAAGCAAAAATACCCAATACTGCTACTGCAATAATTAACCAAGAAACTACTCCTTTCGGCCAATCCCACAGTGCAATAATTTTTGCACCATACAAGTATAAAATAACCAAATAAAGCACCAATAATGGTAGTAAAATGTATTGCGAAAATACTTTTAAACCAAAAGGATATTCATCAATTTCTTCAAGGTCGTCAAAATTAGTTGGCATACCAGCTATAAAAAACCATGTATTAAAAAAACCAACAATTACTATCCATAAATCTAAATATAATTTGTCGTGAATTTTAATTTCAAACAAAAGGTTTAGTGAAACTAAAGCTAACGCAATGCCTACATATAGAAAACCGGAGTAGATTGCCGATAACACCAAGCGAGTAAGCAATAAACGATTGTATTGCCAAAAACCATTGAGCTGCTTGCCTTTTAAATAAGGAGCAAACGATACCAATAAGTGAATAGCAATATTGTATATGGTATAACGAATGTAAGGCAAAGAAGTATTGGCAGTTTCTTCAGAATTAGGTAATGTAAAATAAAGCAAAAAGAGTATAATAGCTGCTCCTACTTTAACCCCAATAGAATGAAGATTAGTTAAGTCTAATTTTTTGGTAAAAACATTTAGACAAAAAAACAATGGAATACCCAATGCCAAAAACAGCATGGCATTAATGAAGGGAAACATATTGCCAATAACACCTTCTTGCTCGGCTAAATAGATGCCTATTGTTACAGCTAATAAAGAAGAAATTAAAGTTAACGGAAACCGAAGTGCCGAATTTTTGGCTTTTTGGTACAAGTAATTGATTGATGGTAATTGCATAATGTAAATTTTTACACTACTAACTTACTAAAAATCAAATTAGTGTTGTTTTATGATTTTTTAACTATTTTAGATTTTCTTTACACCTATGAATTTTTAAGTATTAAAATACTTGATATAAATATTATAGGTAAAAATGATTTTATTTCACGACGAGTTACATTAAATATTGTGTTCTTATTTTAGTTGGCTGGAGTTATAACTTAGAAACACTTATGTCTAAATCTATTGATTTTTGATTAACTTTTTGTAAGAAGAAACGGTATCGAAAAAGTAAACAACCTTCATTGTTATCGTATTTCTCTGGCCTTCACTCAATACAGAATTGAGGTTTTGAAAATATGAGGTTTGAATGTTTTGTTCATCTAATTGTAAAGCATTTTTATATACAATATTTATAAAACTTCCAGGGGCAAATTGCCACCCAAATATCAAGTCGCTATTAAACGCATTGAAATTAAAATCAGAATTTCCATTAAAAGAATAATCTCGAATAATATATCCTTCGTTATTTAGGTCTCCAAAGTAGTCATAAATCCCATATGACCAATAATGCCTTATTCTAAGCGTTAGAGATAAGTTATTCTTGAACAAGTATTTTGCCTGGATTATGTTTGTTAGTGTTTTTACATCCCGCACACCATATTTTGGTATATTATCAAAATAGCCTGCAAAACCAGCGCCATTTAAAAAGACTGAATAGTTAGATGATGGGCGTAAGGTTAATTTATCGTTTACACGGATAATAGGTTCAAGATTAACTTCAAAATAATTGTTGACCACATAATCTGTGAAGTAGCCTTGTCCATAACCAATCTCAGCGTCCAAAGCGAAACTTTTTCTATAATCCGTAGATATACCAATACCATTGTAGTAAAACTCAGGAGTAATAAACTTCTGACCAGGCA
This sequence comes from Vicingus serpentipes, assembly GCF_007993035.1. Taxonomy (NCBI): domain Bacteria; kingdom Pseudomonadati; phylum Bacteroidota; class Flavobacteriia; order Flavobacteriales; family Vicingaceae; genus Vicingus; species Vicingus serpentipes. Next base: position 41,835 of record NZ_VOOS01000005.1, on the reverse strand, counting down.
CTCTTGATTCAAACAAGTCTATTCCATCTCCAATTTGTGAGCTTACACTTAGAAAGAACGCATTGAAATTTGGATCAATGAAAAAGAAGTTTCCATCGTATTTTTTCTTTAGCAGTTCATTTGTGGTATAGTCCTGTTCTAAACTAAACGTTAAGGAGTTATAACTACTATTAAGGATCCAAAAAGGATTATATTTATTATATTGAAGATTAATGGAATGTGTTCGTATGTTTTGGGTGAAATTTACTCCTAGATCATTTGGGTTAAAATTACGAGATTTACTCTCACTGGTAAGACCATATTTAAAGTTGCCCGATATTTTTGCTAAATTGATCCGATAGCTTAAGCCATCATTTTCACTAGTTTTAAATACATTTTTGAGTAAGTTGGTATCTCGCTGTGAGACTTTAATATCCCCTGATAGGGAATAGTTTGATTTTTTAGAAACCAAGTTGACTCCTAAAGAAGAGACATTAGCATCTATAAAATTACCAGCTCTTGTAGTATTAAGGTTTATGAAATAAATTGAACTGTTGTTTTTTAAGTTTTGATCGAATGAAATAATGTTGTAATTCACTAAGGGATTCGTTTCTACTTCTCTTGTTTCTCCTGTGAGAGTATTTTCAATTACAGCTGAACTCTGCGAAGTAATTGCATTCATAACACCAATACCTAAACCACTTTTAGTTCTTCCAGAGACTTTTGCTACATTTACGAGTTTAGAAGTAACTGGGTTCTCGATCACAATTTCGCTGGAGTCTAGGTTTTCAAATGCCTGTAAGTACTGTTCAGGAAGACCACCAATCCGTCTGGAATAGAAAAGATCTCCACGGTTAAAGAGCTCAACCCCTTCTTGAAAAAAAGGACGTTGTTCATCAAAAACAACTTCAAACGCTCCTAGATTTTTAACGATATTATCTGATCTAACTTGAGAGAAATCAGGAAGTAATGTCATGTCCAGGGTGAAACTTTCATTCAACCCCAATTTAAGGTCTGCACCCGCTCCGTAACCAAAGGTTCTCTCATCTTTTGTGAATTCAGTAAATGTAGATAGATAAGGAGATAGTGAAAGTCGAAGAGGGTCTTTTATGTCGTCTAAACCGACTAATTTGCCCCAGTAATTAATTTCGGTTTCAACATTTTTAGGTACCAGAGACCACTGTAATTCAGTTCGGCTTCTTCGGATTTCTCTTTCGAATTGAGCTCGCCATATTTGTTTATCACCCTTTGGGAAGCGAAGGGAATAGTAAGGAATTTTGATTTCTGCAATCCAACCATCTTCAACGATTCCTACTTCGCTTTCCCAAACAGAATTAAACGAAGGATCTGAAATTCTGGAATCGGATTGAACTCCTGATGCAGTTACTGAAAAGGTAAAGGCATCTAGCATTTGATTGTAAGTATCAAAAGATATAGAGAAGATATCAGCATTCAAATCATCATCACGTTCCCCAAGTTGAGTTAATACACTATCCGGATTATCATCATAACAATATCCTAGAATATAAATGTTATTATCGTCAAATAGGATTCTCACTTCTGTTTTAAATCTTGGCTGTTTACCTTCTGTTGGATTGCGTTCAAGGAAGTGGGTTGCGACCTGAGCATTTGCCCAGTTTTCTTCATACATTTGACCATCAATAGTAATCTCCTGGTTCGTTCTTAAAGCGGAAAATTCCTTTACTTGCCCCCAAGATGAATAGGAGATCATGAAGAGAAAAAATATGTTGAAATACTTGAGCAACTTGCTAAAATCTTTAGATCGCGGCAAAGATATTATTATAAAAATAAATTAGATAAGGTAAACACTCTAAACTTTTAATGGAGGATATTTTAAGACGCTATTAGGTTAGTATAATCAGAAACTATTATGGGTTATAGATGCGGCTAAGTATATTAATTCTAATCAAGTAAATTACAACTTTCAATATTTAATAGAATTATACGCTTATTAAATTTTATTTTTTTACTAAGTTAGCAGCCTTCTAAACCATAAGAAACAACCAATTCTTGATCAACTTTTTCTCCTTTTTCATTTTCTGCTGGTTTCCAATTGCCAGGCATATTGGTTATCAATTTCATCATTTTAGCATCAATAACTTCATACCCCGAATGATTGCCCAATTTAACATTACTAATTTTTCCATCTTTAGTTACTGTAAAATAGATTTTAGCAGGTCTTAATTTTTCTCTCGATTGAGCAATTGCTTTTTCTTTCGTACTGTTTTCTTTTAGGTAATTTATTAGTACTTCTTTTCCTTCTGTAAATTCTGCTTGCTTTTCTGGTACTATTGTAAAGTGAGGGTTGTAAACGCTATTTTCTAAAATACCAGTTTCTGGGTTATGCTGTTTACATACAGCTCTAATGTTAAAGTTAGTTGAGTAATCTGCTGATTCTAAAATCTTTCGTTGGGCATCACTTAGTAGTGGACCCACGCTATATTCTCTTTCGTCAGATTCTCTTTCGTATTTAACAATAACAAGGCTTGTTTCACCATAAGAAATTATTCGTTGCACGTGTTCTTCTGGAAAAAAATCAGTTATTGAAGTAGCTTTAAGAATAGCAGTTTTTGTTATACCCGAAAACCTTGATCCATAACCATAGAAAAAATCCAACTTTGGCTCTTCTCTGTTTTCTAATGATACTTGAGAACAGAATTTTTGTGAAGATTGAATTATGGGGTTAAAATATTCAAAGGATGTTAATGCTATCATAATAAATGCAGCACAAATAAATGCGATACTCGTTTTCATATCTTTTAATTTTAAGGGTTAATATGCCACAAAGCTATATCCTAAAGATATTTTTAAGAGTAAACCAATTGTAAATTGATGTAAATATTCTGTAAAAACTTAATGTTTTAGGAGTTAATCAATAAAAGACAATCCAAACCCTAATATTGAGCCTAATAATACAATGTGCATAGCATTTACTTTTTTCACAAAAAACACTAAAACCATACTAATAATAAAAATTACTAAATTTTTAAGGTCAACTAAAGAAGTAGTACCCATTTTTAAAATTACGGCTATCATTAAGGCTACAGCTCCCACACTCATAATGTTTAAAAAGTGTTTTAATACTGCCGATTTTCTCATTTTTGGTATTAAAGGATTCAGCAATAAAACCAACAAAAATGAAGGTAAGAATATGCCTGTAGTTGCAGCTATAGCACCCCAAAAACCATTTAATTGAAAACCGACAAAGGTAGCGGTAGACAACACAGGACCAGGAGTAAATTGACCAACAGCTACAGCATCCATTAAAGCAGTTCGAGTCATTATACCTGTTTCTACAAATTCGGCATCTAAATAAGCAAATAATACATATCCACTGCCATATAATATGGCACCAATTTTAAAGAAACTCAAGAATACACTAAGTGTAGATATTTTAGTTGCGGCTAAACCTAATGGTTGTAATAATAAAATTACTAAAGGATTAAGGTTGTTAGCTTTGCTTTTGTCTTTAATGAAAAAGTAAACAGAGCCTATTATTGCAGTAGCTAAAAGACTCAATATTTCATTAATACCAATTAAGTTTAAGATTAATGCAATAATCCCAAAAATTGCTAGTTCTACATTTTTCACGGCCTTTTTACCCAACTTAAATACAGCTTGAATAATTATAGCAATTACTGCTGGCTGAATGCCATTTATAAATGGTTTTACATTTGGGAGTTCACCAAACCTAACATAAAACCAAGCTAAAATACCAGTAATAAATACAGCAGGAAAAATAAAACAAATACCAGCAACAAACATGCCTGCCCAACCTCCACGGTCGTGTCCGCAATGCATCGTCATCTCGGTAGAATTTGGGCCTGGAATTAAATTAGTTGCACCAACTAAATCTAAAAAATGCTCATGGTTCATCCATTTTCGTTTGGAAACAATTTCATCTTCCATCATGGCAATATGAACCGCAGGACCACCAAAAGCAAAGCAGCCCATTTTAAAAAATACTTGTGCTATTTCTTTAAGATTTGACATAGAACAAAAATAAAGATGAATTATTTTTTATAGAAGTTACAAGTAAAATAGTTTTCAAAACTATTTTACTATTCCATGAACAACAATTACAATTTCGCCTTTTATTATATTGTTGTTATAATATTCTAATACTTCTTTTACCGTTCCTCTAATGTTTTCTTCGTGCATTTTGGTTAATTCACGAGAAACAGAAACTTGCCTGTCTTCACCAAAAAACTCAGCTAACTGGGTTAAAGTTTTTATTAAACGGTGAGTCGATTCATAAAATATTACGGTGCGAGTCTCTTCTTTTAATACATTTAATCTAGTTTGACGACCTTTTTTATGAGGTAAAAACCCTTCAAAAACAAATTTATCGCAAGGGAAACCAGAATTAACTAGAGCTGGAACAAATGCTGTAGCTCCAGGTAACGTTTCAATCTCAATTCCATTTTTTATGCATTCTCGTGCCAATAAAAAACCAGGGTCAGAAATTGCTGGTGTTCCTGCATCAGAAACTAAACCTATAACAACACCACTTTTAATTTCTTCAATTACACGCTCAATTTTATGGTGCTCATTGTGTTGATGGTGAGCAATTAACTTTTTATCAATATTATAATGCTTTAATAATTTTGAAGTCTGTCGCGTGTCTTCGGCTAAAATCACATCAACTTCTTGCAATGTTTCTAAAGCACGAAGCGTAATATCTTTTAAATTACCTATAGGTGTGGGTATTATGTATAGTTTCGACATCTGTTATAAAATTCAAAGGTAAAGATAAACTCCAAAAATTGAATTGCTTAACTTTATATTTGTTAATGCAACCTTTTAGTAATAAAAAACATCTTAAAACCGAATAGATGAAAATTGATAATGAGCAATTGGTAAAAAAGTGTCTTGAGAAAGACCCTCTTGCTCAAAAGCAATTGTTTGATTCTTTTTCGAGAAAAATGATGGGGGTTTGTTTACGCTACTCTCAAGATCAGGAAGAAGCCCAAGATGTTTTACAGATGGGGTTTATTAAAGTGTTTGAAAAGCTACATATGTATAGTAGCGAAGGTTCTTTAGAAGGATGGATTAGAAAAGTAATTGTAAATACAGCTTTAGATAATATTCGTAAAAACAAAAAGTTTAACGAAAATATAGAATTAGATAAAGTAGATTTTCAATTAGATAATAATAGTGAAACTGGCTTAGACGCTTTGTCGGCAAAAGATTTATTAAAAATAATTCAAGAAATGCCACCTGGTTTTAGAACAGTTTTTAACCTTTATGCAATAGAAGGTTATTCACACAAAGAAATTGCAGAACAATTAGGAGTTACAGTAAGTACATCTAAGTCGCAATATTCGAGAGCTAAAGTGTATTTACAAAAAATAATTATAGAAGAAAACATATTATAAGTGAAGAATGATTTAAACCATATTGATGAAATTTTCAAAAACTCGTTAGAGAACTTTGAAGCAAATGTTGACCCAAGTGTTTGGGCTAATGTTTCACAAAGTATTGGAAATACAGCAGGTGCAACATCTGCTGCTGGTGGAGCAGCAGTAAGTGCTGGGTCTAAATCTATTTTATTTTATGCAGCAGCAAGTATTATTGCTACAGCAACTGTTATTGGTTCGGTTTATTTATTAAACAGTAATCCGGCTGAGAAAAATGTTGTTAAAAATGAAATAAAGGAAACAGCCCCTATTTCTGAAGAAGTAGAAGTGTTGAATGTTTTAACTCAAGATGAGAAAATGATAGAATCTGCTAAGGTTGAAGAATCTAGTCTTGTTGTAAAAGATCATGATGTAGCAATAGAAAAAAAATCAAACGATAATCAATTTAATAATACTTTATCGAGTGATAAGGCTGATAGCGAACAAATGGTTAAAGCTTCTCCAGTTCTAAGTGGAAATACTTCAGATGAAGTCACTGTTTCATCAGCAAACAAACAAAAGGAAGAGAATATAGTTCCTTCTAAAGTTTTGGTGGTAGAAGAACTAAAAGTTAGCATTAGAAGTAATGTTAAAAAAGGTAAAGCACCTTTAGATGTTGAGTTTAGTGTCGATGGTGATGCGGTGAGTTATTTGTGGGATTTTGGTGATAACACCTCAATTTCAAGCGAAGAAACCCCTTACCACACATTCAAAAAACCAGGTACTTATAAAGTTGCCTTAACGGCTATTGATAAAAATGCCAATTCAAAAATAAGCTATCAATTAATTGAAGTAGAAAAAAATAAAATTTCTAAGCTTGATGAAATTCAAAATGTATTTTCTCCTAACGGAGATGGTATCAATGATATTATTAAGGTTGATGGTGAAAATATATCTAAGTTTCATGCTTCTGTATTAGATAGTAAAGGAAATTTAATTTATGAATGGGACTCTATAGATGGGTTTTGGGATGGAAGAGATAATAACAATAATATTATTCCTAAAGGAACTTATTATCTTGTAGTTACTGCTACTGGAGAAGATGGGGAACAACACATCGATAAAAAAAGTATTCAACTGTACTAGTTTTCTAGTAACATATCTTAGAAAGAGGGGGTCATACTGAAAAGTATGACTTCTTTGTTTGTGGTAAATGGCTATTTTTGAAATTGATGAACGAATTTAGATTTAAGCAGTTTTCAATAAAGCAAAATTTGTGTGCTATGAAAGTAGGCACTGATGGTGTTTTGTTAGGTGCTTGGAGTAAAGTTCCAAGTGGAAATGTGTTAGATGTAGGTTCTGGTTCGGGGTTAATTAGTTTAATGGTTGCACAACGAAATTTGAATTGTGAAATTGATGCTATTGATATTGACCAAAATGCTTTTTTACAAACTCAACAGAATGTAATAGCAAGTAAATGGAATTCAAGAATTAAAGTTTTCAATACGTCGCTTCAGTTATTTGATACAAAAAAAATATATGAGTTAATTATATCTAACCCTCCCTTTTTTAATAATGCTTATAAATCGACAGATTTAGCTAAAAATACTGCTCGACATACAGATGAATTACCATTTAAAGTATTCATTAATTCGGTAATTAATTTATTGGCTCCTCATGGATTATTCACATTGATTTTACCTGTAAATGAATCATTACTTTTTACCGAATTAGCGTTAAAAAATAACTTGCATATAAATCGAAAGTGCTTAGTTAAACCAAATTATCAGAAAGCGCCTAAGCGAGTTCTTTTAGAGTTCTCTTTTTCTAAAATAGAAACAATTGAGGAAGAGTTGATAATAGAAACAGAAATTAGGCACCATTACACTGAAGAATATCGTAATTTAACCAAAGATTTCTATCTGAAATTTTAGTTATGGCTTTTGATAATTACCAAGCAAAAAAATTTACCAAACATGGTGATGAAATAGTTGATGATAATTTAACTGTTGAACAAGCTTTACAAATAAATATCAATAATCAACCTTTTACAATTACTATGCGAACACCTGGTAATGATAATGAGTTAATTACAGGTTTATTATATTCTGAAGATATTTATAGAAGTATAAATAACCCATTAATAATTAACTATCACACTACAAAAAACAATATAACTAGTGCTGCTATATCAATAAAAGAAACAGATTTAGGAAAAGGCTATTTAAATAGCAGAAACATCTTGTCGGTTTCTTCGTGTGGAATTTGTGGAAAAAAAGAGTTGGATGAATTGGTAAATACCAACATTAAGATAGGGGACTTTGAAATAAAAAAAGAAACACTTTTACAGATGTTTCAACAAATGGGGAAAGGCCAAAATACATTTCATAAGTCTGGAGGTTCTCATGCAGCAGCAGCATTCGATAAAAAAGGATGTTTATTATCGATTATGGAAGATATAGGGAGACATAATGCTGTTGATAAGGTAATTGGAGCTTTAATCTTAAATAAAACGTTAAAAGAAGCAAAATGTATTGTGGTAAGTGGTAGAATATCTTACGAAATAGTAACCAAAGCTTTTGCTGCAAAAATAGGTGTTCTTGCTGCTATTTCAGCGCCTTCAACCTTAGCTGTTGATTTTGCAAAAGAATTAGGAATTACATTATTAGGGTTTTGTAGGGGTGAAAATGCAACTTGTTATTCTCATTCATATCGAATAAATAACTAATTATTGAACAATTGTTACCATTCCTCTTTTTGTGAATTCTTCACCGTTTGAAGAAAGTAGTTTAAGCACATAGATATATGTTCCGGTTGGTAAACTAGCTCCTGAGTTATTAAATTTTCCATTCCAAGCTTCTTCGTATTCAGTTGTTTCAAATACTTTTTGCCCCCATCTATCATAAATTATAAAAGAATAAGATGTGAAGTCAAAAAGAATTGCAGAAGGTTTAAAGGTTGTATTTGCAGTCCATGATGGATTAAAAGCATTTGGTATATAAATTAGTGGGGTATGCTTTACACATACTTCGTTTGAAAAACTGTTTGCAAAAGGTAAATTACCGACATGTGCTACATTATTTTCAATTGCTTTTATTTTGTAGCAAAACTCACCTGTACCTTCAGTTAAATTTGATACATCATCTTCAAAAGTCATGATTTCATCTCCCGCTGAGCTGATTGAGGTAACAAGTTCAAAATTAAAATTTCCGCTTTCGCTTCTATAAATTTCATATTTATTTACTCCGCCAAGCCAGCCTTCATACCAGTTCCAAGTAAGAGTGTTTTTTGCCATTACATTGTTGTTCTCAATAATTAACTTGATAGTTCTACCTTCATTAGATATAAGCTGTAAATCCCCACAAGTATTTACCGAATATATTTGATAGAAATAAGAAAAGTTATTTGCTTCAACTTCATAATCATCATATTGAATGAGAGGATTCATTCCACTAAAATCGGTTATGGTTGCAATAGTAGTATATACATGACTATTTGCTAGTGCTCTTTTTACAATATACTCACTAATATCAGCAGCTGTATCTGCATAAAAATAAATTTGAATATGGCTAGAATCGATAACAGTAGCAGTATATTCATATAAAAAATTAGGTTCAATTAAAAAGTTGCCAGAAACATCAATAACGTTTGAGGAGGAAGCAAAAGGACCGGCACCATTATTTTCTATAGCTTTCACAAAAAATTGGTAATTATCACCTTTGTTTAAACCTGCATAATTATAAGTAAGTGAGGAGGTTGTTCCGACGGAATTGTAAATTCCGCCATTTACACTCATAAAAATTTCATACATAACATTTGTTCCAGATTGAAAATCATCATAAGCATTCCATCTTAAAATAGCTGAAGAAGAGCAAATATCAATATTATGCTCTAAAAAAATTGTGTTGTTAAACGACTCAGGAAGCGCAAGTGATAAATTATTACAATTATCTCGAACTCTTATTGCAAAATCATTAGAGGTAATATCTGACGCATTTACATTAAAAGCCAGTGTTAAATTAAAAGGAATCGTAAAAGTTGTAGTGCCAGCAGAAACGGAATCGATAATTACAATGTTTGAGGTGATTGGATCAAGAATTACAACTTGATATTTCACTAAATCAGGAAAAACACTTGGTTGCCAAGAGATTACTACATCTCCATTTGGTAAAACAGAAACACTGTCAACAATTATAGGGTCTGGTATATTTCCAACAGCACATTGAGAAAATCCACGTGAAAATAATATACATGAAAATAATATGAAAATTAGATATCTCAAAATGGTTAACAAATAGCTACAAAACTATTGTTTAGTTACTTTTTTCTTTAGATAGATGTAACTCTCCTTTTAACAATTTATTGTATCGGTCAACTAAGAGAGCTATTAATGTACTAAACGAATTCATTGCAGACTTAGTTGCTTCGCTAATTTCGGCTTGTTTTAATTTCAGCATTAAAAATCCATACAAGCCTATTAGGCAAGCTTCAATTTCGTTGTGAGCTTCGCCTCCCGACTTTATTATTAAAACTTTTATATCATCTTTTGCTTTGTGATAAGCGTTTTGATATTCAGCATCTTGAATTGTAGTGAGTAAAGAATTGTGTAAATTGTTTAGTTCATTTGTGTATTTAGATACTGAACTTAAATGTCCTTTTTCAATTACACCTTCTTTCATCATTTGCTCAATTAAGTTTTGATACCATAACTTAATTTCATATTGGGTGTCTTTTTCTACATTAAATTTTTGAATTATTGCTTCGTCAATTCTTGATAAATCAAAATTGTTTGAGCGAATAACATCTTCAATTTGCCACATATATAGAATATATTCAGCAATGTTAGTTTCTTTTTTATGTTGAGCAATTAACATTATTTTGTTTCAATTTGTTTTTTATACTCAGCGTTTAAACCTTCAACAACACTATTTGTAATGTCTATTCCTGGCTTGTGATCTAAAACCACATTACCCATTTGAGAGGCGCCAATAATAATATCAAAATTTGTTTCTTTATTGTGTTTTTCAATGTAAGCTTTCACTGTTTTTTGAAACTCATCATTTAACTTTATCTCTTCTTCCTGAAATTTAACAGAAAAGTCTTCTCTCATTTTATAAAGTTTTTGTTCTTCTTCAGCTAGTTCCTGTTGTTTCATTTGGCCTTCAAACTGAGACATTGTAGGTGCTTTTTCTTGGAAATCTTTTACTTTTTGCTCAAATACTGTCATTTTAGCAGAGATTTCTCTTTCATATTTTGTTTGTCTGCTTTTTAATTTTTGAATTAACTCTTCATATAAAGCATATTTCTCTTGTAAAGAATCAACATTTATATAACCAATATTAGAACTCACATCATTATTAGTTTCCTCTGGTATAGATGAAGTTATAACAGTATCATCTTCAATTTCTTTAGGACTTTCGCATTGTGACGAGTAAGAAAAGTGTAGGTAATATAAAATTGCAATTGCAACGGCTAAAACTCCGTTTATTAATAATGATATATTTTTCATAAAAGATTTTTTGTTGTTAGGTATAGATTTTAATCTTTAACATAACAAAATAGTTAATATTGAGATTGTTAATGTAGCAAAGTTGCACATTAAAATCAAAAATAAGGAAATATGAATTAAATTAATTCGTGAGCAACAGACTTGCTTATAAAATCGAAAGGGATGTTTACCATACAAGCATAATCCTCTCCAACTTCTTTCATGTCGTCATCTTCCATTGAAAAGTACCAAGTTACTCTAACATCAATACCTCTTGCTCTAATGTCACTAAGGGTATATAAGATAAATAGTATACGTTTGGATGAGAAAATATTGAAATACTCTAAATCAAAAATGAAATTAATTTCACTAGTTGCTTTAGTTTGAAATTCTTGTAGCCAATCTAATATTGGAGCGTAAAATTTATCAACTTCAGAAACGATAGATTTACCTTTAATGATAAAAAGACCTTCATTAATATTGAAGTTAATTTCAGGTGAATTTTCGGTAGCACTTATTTGTATAGATTCCATCTAATAAAGTATTATGAATATAAATTTATAAAAAATAAATTGTAACATACTCATTTTTATACCTATAATGCTATTATTAAGACAAAACCCTATTATTTTAGGATGAAATGGTCAAAGACTCTTCATTTCTTTAAGTTTAGTGGCTTGTCTTCTTGATATTTCAACTTTTTCACCCGTTTTTAACTTAACCATTAATCCTCCGTTGAACCAATTTTCAACATCTTCAATCCAGTTTAGGTTAATAATAAATTTACGGTTCGCTCTAAAAAAAACATCTTCATCAAGCTTATTTGCTAGATTGTTTAACGATTTTAATATTAGAGGTTTGTTGCCTTTAAAATATACACGAACATAATTTCCTTCAGATTCAAACATCGGAACATCTTCCAATTTTACAAACCAACACTTTTCTCCATCTTTAACAAAAACTTGGTCTTTAGCTGTTAGTTTATTAGTTGATGTTTCATTGGTTTGAAGTTGTGCAGAAAGTTTATTAATTGCTTCTTCCAAGCGTTCAGGCTGAATAGGTTTTAATAAATAATCTAATGCGTTAACTTCAAAAGCTTTTATGGCATATTCATCGTATGCCGTAACAAAAATTACTTGTGGAACATAAATTAATTCTTCAAGAACACCAAATCCATCTTTTCCAGGCATATGAATATCTAAAAAGACTAAATCTGGTTTTTGTCTTTCAATTTCATTAATTGCATCTTCTGCATTATCATATTCACCAATAATCTCAATGCTTGGATATTTAGCTAATAAATTGTGAAGCTCTTTTCTAGCTAATCGTTCATCATCTACAATTATTGCTTTCATGGTTTATAGTTTTAGAGCGTTAGTTTTTGAGGAATTAATAATGTTGTTTTTACTCGTTCGTTTTCGTTTTCAATATTAAATTTAGCAGTTTCTCCATACATTAATTGTAATCTTTGTATGGTGTTTAAAAGTCCAAATCCAGTTTCTGAAGGCTTGTTTTTATCATAATACCCACTATTGTATATTGTGATATAAAGTGTTTTGTTTTTAAGTTCTGTAATTAATTCTATTGTACCTCCTTTAGACAGTTTAGAAGTTCCATGCTTTATACCATTTTCAACTAAAGTTTGAATCATTAAAGGAGGAACTAAAAACGTTAAAGAATTTTCATCAATATTTTTGATGATGGATAACTTCTCTTCAAAACGAGTTTTTTCTAAACTCAAATAGTCGTCAACTATTTTTAATTCATCAGCAAGTGGAATTAATTTTTTTTTACCCATCAATAGCGAATTTCTTAGAACGTTAGATAACTGTGTAATCGCATCTTTAGCTAGTATCGGGTTTTCATCAACCAAAGCTCTTATGCTATTCATCGAATTGAAAACAAAATGAGGGTTTAATTGAGATTTAAGTTTATTCAATTCAATTTCATTCTTGGCGGCTTGCCATTTCAAATTTTTTATTTCTTCTTGTTTATAATTATTAATAAAGTGAAATAAGAAATAAAATAAAGACCATAAAAGTAGGAGTAATGCCCAGTTTATTATTTTTTGAAAAGCATCTGCAAATTCAAATTCAAAAGATCCTTTGGCAATAATTACTTCTAGTACTAATGTTTGAATTAGATAAACTACAATGCCCCATACTACAACGCTTAAAAGAACACGAGGAACCAATAAACCAACTGAATAGCGCATCCAGTTAAATTTAATAATGATTGCTCTATAAAAGTGGGTTATTGATAAGCCAATAAGGTAAATAGAAAGCAAGCTAACTATTAACTCTGTTGTTACCTCATTCCCACTTAACTTATTAAATAGCCCAACAATAAAAACATATACTAGCCATCCAAATAATTGGGCATACCAATATAGTTTTTTTTTGTTTAGCATTATTTTTTAAAAAAGGTTTAGTTTTTACTTAACCATTGGCTTCGTAATTTCAATTGTGCTTCAGTTGCATTTTGATCAAACTCCATTAAAACTTTCTTAGACGATTCTACTTTAAAAGCTTTAGTTTTTAAAGTTTTGTTTTTTGTTTTACCTTTTTCAGTTCTTGCTACTACAATAGATATATTGTCACCTTCTTTTGTTTCAGTTTTATATTTATTAATAACTTCCTCATAATTATCAGGAGTTAATTGTTCTCCATTTAAAGAAATTAATTCATCATTATTTTTATAGCCAAGTTTAATTCCAAATTCATTCATATTGCTATTATCCATTACTTTTAATCTGTTTGTTTCAGAGTTGTAACCTAAAGCAATTTTTCCTAAGCTAAATTCTTTTACTTTAACATCTGTTTTGTATGTTACTCCCACTTTTCCAAGTAATTCTTCTAGAGGTAATGCTTTTTTTCCTTCTACGTATGTTGTAAAGAATTCTCTAACCTTAGGTGATGACAAACTGCTGATTTTATCAAAAAGCACCTCATCTTTAAATGATTTGTCTTTTCCATACTCTTCTGAAAGTATAGCCATCATATCTTTCATTCCAATTTTTCCATCTGTTTCATCTCTTAAAAGAATGTCAAGGCACATTCCAATTAGAGCACCTTTTTGATATACGTTTCCATACTGATCTTTATATTCATCTAAGCAACCTAAACTCATTTCAGTAAAAGGAAGTTCATCTTTATAGTAATTAGCACCTCTAATTTTTCCTGTAATGGTGTTTAAATATTCCTCTGGAGAAATCATTCCTTCATAAACTTGTACATGACCTGCAAAGTATTCTGTAACTCCTTCATACATCCATAAGTGTTTCGACATTTTAGGGTTGATAAAGTCAAAATCACCAATTTCTTCAGAATGAATGTTTAATGGTGTAACAATATGAAAAAACTCGTGAGCAGCAACATCAACGATAATGCCTGAAAGTTGTTCGGCTGGCATTTCAGGTAGGTAATAAAAAGAAGAGTAAGAGTGTTCTAGTGCGCCACTTCCACCAGAGCCACTTCGGCCAGAGTATAAATATATAATAAATGCATATTTATCAATAGGCAACTTACCTCCTAAATAATTTTTTTGTGCTTCAAGAATGTCTTTAATATTTACAGCTATTTCTTTAGAAGTTACTGTTTTATTTTTTGAATATACAGAAACTAAAATTTCAGCACCACCTACGTTTAAATAAGATGTATCAGGAACATTATACATTATCGGGGCATCAACTAAATCCATATAGTTGTTGATTGTATAGGTGTCTATATTTCCATTAGTAGCTATAGAAGTTAAACCTGTAGCTCCATAAAAGTTATCAGGGCGTGTTACGTTTAATTCGTATTTAAGCGTTTTCATTTCGTCAAAATAGCCGAAAAAACCATGATTGTTTAATACAATATTTTCATCTTTTTCAATATTTGTTCCTCCTGGTTCAAAAACTAACGGCGTAACTTTTGCATCCCATGTATCTTCTACCCAATAAGAAATTTTATCAAGTGTTGCAGCATTATCTATTTCCCATCTGTTATCATCAAGTCTATTTACGCTTAATGCTTGACCTTCTTTGTTAAATGCTTCAAAATCCATAGCATATTGTCCAAAGTCATATATGCTGTATGTTCCAGGAACCATTTTAGGCATATTATAAATAATTTTTTCTGATTTAATTTCAGGAGCATCTAATGTTACCTGAATCATATCACTACTTACCTTTGTTAGATCAATATGAAATTTGTAAGTGTTATCGTTTTGAGCTATTGCAAAAGATGAAATGAATAAACCCAATAAACTTAGTACTATTTTGTTCATGTATATAATTTTAAATTTTAGCTAAGTTATTCTAGATATTAGTTAATCAAAACTAATATTACATCAATGGCTTAATGGTTTGATTAAAGGAAAAAAAGAGAACTTTTCTTTAATTATGATTAGTTTAATGGTATAAGAAAAGAATTACCTCCAATCGAAATTGTAGCCAATGCATCACAATTTCCAATTCCAAAATCTATTGACCTTGTGATTAATCCCTGAGGGTAAATTTCAATGTTGCCACTAGTAATCCATCTGCAACAAACTTTAGCTTTTAAAGGAGAAGTAATGTTAGTAGTGTATGCTAATCCGTTTGTATTTATACCATTTGAAGAACCAGTTACTAAATATTCATCATCACATATTCCGCTAACTCCGTCAGAAAAGAGAGTAGTAGATTCTCCAGTTATCCATTCGTTATTTCTAGTGGCTTGCCAAGTTGATATCCTTCCGTCAGGATAGGTGATTTTTCCATTTGTAACTTGAACAGTCCAGTTTAAGTTGTTAGCTGCATTTCTGCCATTATTAGTAAGTGTTTTATTTCCTTCAACCATGTAATTATTTACATGATAGTTTTCTGGTACAACAGATAGAACACTACCAATATTTTTATACCTATCTGATAATGTGATAATAAGTTTTCCTCTTCTGTTTGTCCCATAATTGTCAACACAATTTGTAGCTCCAAAGTCGATAGTCATTACTTTAGGCCAAGTAGCTGTGTCTGACCATGCAGGAGTAACAGAAACAGAAGCGCAATTACCAAAACTATATCCTGTTTTTTTATTTATATTACTTGCTCCTTCATCATTAGCAGCTTCCTCAACCACTTTTTTGATGTCTTGAAAAAGATTTTGAGCAATAGAGTTGTCTAGTGCAGAATTAGTTTGATTATCCACTTTTTCATCTTTTTTACATGAAAATGCTAGTACTAATAAAAATGAAATAACTGATAGAAATTTAATACTTTGCTTCATAATAATTATTTTAAATCTTGATTTAAGATTATCATGTCGTTAAAATTAAAGCTTTTATCTAAAACTTTAAATTTATCTTCACCATTATATGCTTTAATCAATTTATTGGCACTATTTTAGTAAAAGAAAAGTTAATCAATAATCAGTTATTTATACTTATTGTATGATTATCGTGAAACAAATGTTGTTTTTAAACGTATAATTAACTGATAATTAAAATATTAAAGTCATGAAAAAGCTATTTTTAATTTTTATACTCTCTATACCTTTATCTTTCTTTGCGCAAACTGCAAGAGACATTAATGTTATAATTCAAAAAACAGTTGATTTACATGCTTTGAAAGCTTATTTTAATGATGAAGAAAAATCAGGAGATATACCTATTATTATCATTAATGACGATAAAATTCCTAATAATTTAATTGTATTTAAATTTAACAAAAGAGTAAAAGTGATGTCTTTTGGTGAAATAGAGACTTTTAAAAATATGTCACAAAAGAATTTAGATAGTTATTTTGTATTTGAAATTATTGAGTTTAAAGGAGATGAGGTTAAAATTAAAGCTTCATTCAGAAAAAATGAACCTATAGCTATTAATGTTAGCATGAAAAAAGAAAATAATGATTGGAAGATTGTTGATTCTAAAGCTGGTTAATGAGTAAGTTTACTGTCGATTTACACGATTCTTATACCAATTCAAAAGCTATTGAAGCATCATTAAATGATGCTTTTTTTTATGTGTATGAATCTAAGATTAAAACATTAGAAATTATACATGGAAAAGGTTCTGGACAACTAAAAAAAAGAGTTTTACGTTATTTAAATCAATCAGAACTTAAGCAAAAGTATCATAGAGTAGAAAAGGATAGTAAAAATTTTGGACGTACTTTTGTTCACTTTAAATATTAATATGTTTACTGACGGACAAAAAATATTTGCTATTCTTTTTATCGTTGTTTTTTTGATTGGGATTGGTTATCAATTTTACCTTGACAGAAAGAAGAATAAAAAACTTTTTAAAGGAACTTATTGGGTTTTAATAACAATAATGGCTGTAATGTTGGCTTACGTTACACTTACTAAACTTGTGCATTAAGCCCAATTTAAAGGGCAAGATTTACAGCAAGATTTACCTTTTTTCTTAAACTTTTCGCAGCAATTTTTTTTCTTTTTCTTAAATGAATAAGTTTTTACCTCAGGGGTAATGTTTAAATTAATATTTGCCTTGATTTTATTCATTCACTGCAAATATCTTATTTAGAATGATTTTAAACAATACCATAAAAGAGGTATTTAACATTTAAATAATACCGTGTAGCGAACCGCCTTTTTCACCAAGTTTATCTACTCTAGCTTCAATATCACGGTTTTTGATTAATGGAGGAGCATGATGAGGTTTAATTCTAGCATCTATAATTAATGGGCCTTTACATCCCCAATGTTTATTTTTTGTATAACTATTTACACCGTAAATGTCATTTGCAGGATTACTTCTTGTGAATGTAACCCATAAAAAATTGTTCAATTCTTCAGCAACAAAACGGGCGTCATCAACAAGCAAAATCATCATTATTCCATTTAAATCTTGATTTGCTATTTGTAGAGAATAGTTATTGATTTCTTTTTCAGCATTTTCGGATGAAGTATATGGATTAAAAGAGGTTGCTATTATACCAGGCATTACAAGTTCAGAATTTTCAATTTTACAATTCGAATTTAATGTTCTCTTTTTTTCGCCTACAGCTGCTATAACTACTTTTGAACCTTGATTAATTCCTGTTCCACTATAATCTAATGTGTCAATAGTTGTATTGGTTTGAAAGTGTAAATCTCTTTCCCAATTAACCCTTTCTAATATATGTGTAAAGAAGTCTTTGATGTTATTGCAACTTAAATTAGGGTTGTCTTCTTTATTAGAAATAAACAAATACTTTGCTAAACTTAATTGGCCAAAACCTAAAATGTTGTTTGCAATTGTTAATAGCTCTTGAGGTTGTTTAATTTTTTGATAGGGAGTATAGCGTTCACTACCTACAGCTAATAAAAGAGGGTGTACACCAGCTGCGTCAACAGCATTTACTTCGTATAATCCAGCAATTTCTTCAGGAATAGCACTACCAGTCAATTCATGAATTAAAGCACCAAATTGTGTGTCTTCCTGAGGCGGACGGCCAACAATGGTGAATGGCCAGATGGCGTCTTTTCTATGGTAAACTTTATCTACTTTTAAAACTGGAAAATCGTGGGTTAAACTATAATATCCTAGATGATCTCCAAATGGACCTTCAGGTTTTGTTTCGTTTTCAAAAATTTCCCCTGTTATTACAAAATCGGCATCAGCTGACAATGTATGTCCGTCTTTATTTATGTATCTAAATCTTTTACCAGCCAAAGCTCCTCCAAAAGTTAATTCTGATAATCCTTCGGGTAAAGGCATTACTGCAGCAACTGTATGAGCAGGAGAGCCTCCAATAAATATGCTGACCTTTAAAGGTTTTCCTTGTCTATTCGCTTTTGTTTGATGTACTCCAATTCCGCGATGAATTTGATAATGCAAACCAATTTCCTTGTTGTTTTCGTAATCGTTGCCATTTAATTGAACTCTATACATCCCCAAATTTGATTTAAGTATAGATTTATTTTCAGGGTCTAAAGAGAAAACTTGTGGTAAGGTAACAAAGGCACCGCCATCATTTTCCCAACACTTAATAAGCGGCAGCTTATCAATGGTAGTTTCGCTATATAAAATAGGACCTGTAGTTACTTTTTTTGGTAAAGATTTAAGAGCTAAAAGTCCTAATGAGAAGTTTTTATATGGTGACTTTATAGCTTTAACAGGATCGTTCTTTAGTTCAATAAGTTGTTTAACTTTAGAAAAAGAATTTCTAAAAATAAACTTACTTCTATCTAAAGTTCCAAATAGGTTTGAAACAGCCTGAAATTCGCACCCTTTTATATTTTCAAATAAAATTGCTGGGCCGCCTTTTTCAAACACACGTAGGTGAATGGCAGCCATTTCTAGATTAGGGTCAACCTCTTCTTTTATTCGAATTAAATGGCCATGTTTCTCTAAATCTTCAACACAATGTTTGGTGCTAGAATAAATCATAAATTAAAATTACGGATAAATAAAAAGCGAGTTAAATTTAACTCGCTTTTCAGTATTCTTTTAGTTAAAGTAATCTTTCATTCTGTCAAAAAAACCTTTGTCTTTATGAGTTGGGTTTGGTTTGAAGTTCTCAGACGTTTGTAATTTTTCTAATAATTTCTTTTCTTCTTTAGATAGTTTTTGAGGGGTCCAAACATTTATGTAAATTAAAAAATCACCATTTCCATATCCTTGTATGTTTGGTACACCTTTACCTTTTAATCTAAGTACTTTTCCACTTTGTGTTCCAGGTTCTATGTTAATTTTTACTTTCCCTGTTACAGTTGGTATTTCTGCTGAAGCACCTAATGCCGCATCACTAAAACTTAAGTAATGATCATACAAAAGATTTGTTCCATCTCTTTTTATTCTTTCATGTGGTATTTCTTCAACCAACACAATTAAATCTCCAGGTATTCCGTCTTTTGGACCAGCGTTTCCTTTTCCTGTAACAGAAAGTTGCATTCCATCTTCAACACCAGCAGGTATATCAATAGTGATTAATTCTTCTTTTCTAATTAATCCATCTTCATTTGCACCAGCAGGTTTTTTTTCAATGGTTTTTCCATCTCCGCCACAATGTGGGCAAGGTGATGAAGTTTGCATTTGGCCTAAAATTGTATTTGCGATTCGAGTAACTTGACCACTACCTTTACAGGTATCACATGTTTTAAATGTTAATCCTTCGGCATTAACTAACTTGTTAACCTTAATCTTTTTCTGAACACCATTTACTACATCTTCTAAAGTAAGTTTTACTTTAATCCTTAGGTTACTTCCTTTACGAACTCTTCTTCCTCCACGCTGGCCTCCAAAGCCTCCGCCTCCGCCAAAAGCACCTCCAAATATATCTCCAAACTGTGAGAAAATATCATCCATGTTCATGCCTCCACCACTAAATCCTCCTCCAGCAGCACCGCCCATCCCAGCATGACCAAACTGGTCATAACGTTGTTTTTTTTCAGGATTACTTAAAATTTCATATGCTTCGGCAGCTTCTTTAAACTTTTCTTCTGCCTCCTTATTATCGGGATTTTTGTCAGGGTGGTATTGAATTGCAAGTTTACGGTATGCTTTTTTTATTTCAGCTTCTGATGCACTTTTACTAACTCCTAATATTTCGTAATAATCTCTCTTGCTCATTTTGTTAAATTATTGTCCAATAACAACTTTTGTATATCTAATTACTTTACCATTTAATGAGTAGCCTTTTTCAACTTCATCAATAACTTTTCCTTTCATATCATCAGTTGGGGCAGGAATTTGAGTAATAGCTTCGTGTTTTTCAATGTCTAATTTTTCACCAATACTTGAAGGTAATGGTTCAAGGCCTTTTTGTTTTAGAGTTTTTGTTAATTTATCATATATTAAGGTGAAACCTTCTTTTACAGACTCAACATTATCAGCTGTTTCGTTCGCTTTTTGAGCTCTTTCTAAATCATCTAAAACAGGTATTAAATCTTTTAAAACATCTTCAGCAGCAGTTTTAAAAAGCTCTAATTTTTCTTTTTGAGTTCTTTTTCTAAAATTTTCGAATTCAGAATACAATCTAAGGTATCTATTACTTTCTTCCTCAGCTTTCTCTTCTTCGGTTTTTTCTTTTGGAGCTTCTTGTTCTTGCTGGTCTTTTTCAGCTACAACTTCTTCGTTGTGTTCGATGTTTTCATTTTCTTCAACTTTTTCTTTCTTACTCATAGCTAATATTTTTTTACAAGGTTGGCAAAAATACTACCATTGCTTAAAATAAAGTCATAATGACAGAAAAATATTAAAACTGAGATTATAGCAAGAAAAAAAGGCAGAAGTTTATCTTCTGCCTTTTTTGAAAATTTTATTGTTTTTTATTTTTTCACTAATTTTTCAAGAGCTTCTTCAAGAGCTTTACCTCTTAAGTTTTTAGCAACGATAGTGCCTTTTCCATCTATTAAGAAGTTAGTTGGAATTGAATTTACGCCATATAATCTACTTCCTGCTGCACTCCATCCAAGTAAATCGCTTACGTGATAAGGCCAAACTAATTTGTCTTGAGTGATTGCACCTTTCCATCTATTCATGTCTTTATCTAAAGAGTAACTATAAATAGTAAAGCCCTTTCCGTTAGTAAAGTTTTTATCTTTATACTTATTGTATGCTGCTACAACTGCAGGGTTTTCTCTTCTGCATGGCCCACACCATGATGCCCAAAAATCTATTAAAACTAATTTTCCTTTTAATGAAGATAGTTTAATTTCTTTTCCTTCAGGATTGTTAAAAGCTAATTCAGGAGCTTTTGTTCCAATTGCTGGTCCACCTTGTTGTTTAAACATAAAACCAGCTGTAATTAAAATTATTGCTGATAGTATAATTGTTGCTTTAAATTTTTTTATTGTTTTCATAAATCTGTTTTTATATTTATTAAGATAAGACGATTGTTTTAGTCTTCCCTTACAATATTCGCTCCAATTGCATTTAACCTTTTATCAATGTATTGATATCCTCTATCTATTTGATGGATATTTGATATTGTACTTGTTCCTTCAGCAGATAAAGCAGCGATTAACAATGCTACACCAGCACGAATATCAGGCGATGACATAGAAGTTGCTCTTAATTTATATTCTCTATTAATTCCGATTACTGTTGCTCTATGAGGATCACATAAAATAATTTGAGCTCCCATATCTTTTAATCTATCAATAAAAAATAATCGACTATCAAACATTTTTTGATGAATTAAAACTGTACCACTTGCTTGTATAGCAGTTACTAGAATAATACTTAATAAATCAGGAGTAAAACCTGGCCAGGGGGCATCATATATAGTTGGTATCGAGCCATCAATCATTCGTTGAATTTCATATTTGGTTTGAGAAGGAATAAATATATTATCTCCTTTAATCTCAACTTGAATTCCTAAGCGTCTAAACGTTTCTGGAATTCGACCTAGCATATCAATTCTACAGTCTTTAATTGTAATTTCAGATTGAGTCATTGCTGCTAAACCAATGAAAGAACCTATTTCAATAAAATCGGGAAGTAAAGTATGCGTACAACCACCTAATTCTGTAACGCCTTCAATATTTAATAAATTTGAACCAACACCAGTAATTTTAGCACCCATACTAATTAGCATTAAGCATAGTTGCTGTAAGTAAGGTTCGCATGCTGCATTGTAAATGGTTGTTTTTCCTTTTGCCATTACGGCAGTCATTAAGATGTTAGCAGTACCTGTTACAGATGGTTCGTCTAGTAATAAATATTTACCTTCTAGATTGTCTGCTTTTAGTGTGTAAAATCCTGCTTTTGCATCATAACTAAATGTAGCTCCAAGTTTTGAAAAACCTAAAAAGTGAGTGTCAAGCGGTCGAGGTCCAATTTTGTCTCCGCCTGGTTTTGGCATATAAGCCTTCTTAAAGCGAGACAATAATGGTCCCATAATCATTACCGATCCACGAAGTGAAGCTGCTCTTGTTTTAAATTGCTCGCTTTGTAGGTATTCTAAATTTATTTCGTCAGAAGTGAATTCAACAGTTCCATTACCTAAACGATTAACTTTAACACCAAGTTCCTCTAAAAGGTCAATAAGAAAATTTACATCTCTAATATCTGGGAGGTTGTGTAGGGTCACTTTTTCGGGAGTTAATAAAACAGCACAAACAACTTGAAGCGCTTCGTTTTTAGCTCCTTGAGGCGTTAATTCACCTCTTAACTGATATCCTCCTTTAATTTTAAATGTACTCATCTAGTATCTTCTTTTTTTCTGGAAATGTTTTTTGTTATTGTTTTTGTTTTGATTAGCAGGGCGCTTCTTAGTGACTGTTTGAGCTAAAATTTCATTAGTTTGTGTCAATCTAAAATCATCAGGAACGGTTAAATTTCCCTTAGATAAATTTTTCAAATCAGAAATAATTAAACTATCATCTACAGAATCTCTATTCCATGTTAAATAAGACTTTTTCATAAGATTTGCAATAAGTTGAATTAATTCATTTTTCTCATCGCCATCTTCCATTTCTATTGCTTTAGCAATAATCGCTTCGGTGCTTTTCCCGTAATGCTTAAATCTAATTCTACTTTGTGGGTAGTCAAGTTTTTCAGGTTTCTTAAAGATTGTTTCTTTATCTGGAATAGGGTATGGGGAATCAACATCCAATTTAAAATCTGAGATAATAAAAATATGATCCCAAAGTTTGTGTTTAAAATCTGTAATATCTCTAAGGTGAGGATTTAGTTGCCCCATTACGTTAATTATTGCTTGAGCTACTTTGTTTCGTTCATTTCTATCTTCAACGGTAATTGCATGCTCAACCATTTTTTGAATATTTCTACCATATTCAGGAATAACCATATCTGGTCTTCGGGTGTTGTAATCTTTTTCTATTGGATTCATGTATAATTTTTAATCAACTCAACTTAAAATTTGAGTAGGATTTAAGCCAAAGGTAATTAATTTAAAATTTCGAGTTTGGCAAATTTTAATAAAAGTTGTTTTTTACCCGCTGAGATAAAGTTTATTGTCGCCTTTCCTGCATCAATAGATTCAACTAACCCTTGCCCAAATTTTTGATGTTGAACTCTTGTCCCTACGTTCAAGTCTAGGTTTGCGGCACTGTCTTGATTCGTTGAAATGTTAGGGGTTATTTTTTTAAGGTTTTTTGGTGTAGTATGAATTATTTTAGGAGGTTCATTTCGTTTAGGAGGTAGTGTGTTTTTTGGTTTAGAATAGTACCCGTTAGAACTACTAGTTTCATAATTGTTTTGTGATCTTGGTGCTTGGGTTGTTTCTGAGAACATGTATTCTAAACACTTGTCGTCAATTTCTTCTATGAAACGACTTGGTTCACAAAAAATTAAATTACCCCATTTGTATCTGCTAGCTGCAAAAGATAATACAGCCTCTTTTTCAGCTCGAGTAACCGCAACATAAAAAAGTCTTCGTTCCTCTTCTAAATCAATTCTGCTAGTTAAAGACATTTGAGATGGAAATAAGTTCTCTTCCATTCCAACAATATGTACATAAGGGAATTCAAGCCCTTTTGCTGAGTGAATCGTCATCAATGTTACTTTGTTTTTGTCTTCATCTTTTTCATTGTCTGCAGAAGTTAATAAAGCAACATCTTGTAAAAATTCTGTAAGACCCCTAGGAGTTACGTCTTCCTCAAACTCATTTTCGGTTTCAGTAAACTCTTTCAGTCCATTTAAAAGCTCTTGAATGTTCTCATATTTACTTATTCCTTCAGGAGTTCGATCACTGTAAAGGTCTTTTAGAATGCCAGAAGTTGATGCAATCTCATTACCTAGATCAAAAGCATTTTTAGCTTCAAGTTGAACTCTAAAACTATTCATCATTGAAACAAAACTTTGAATTTTTGATTGAGTTCCTGAATTTAAGCCAGTATTAAATTGATTTAAATTAGTAATGATAGTCCATAAATCAACATTGTTATTGTTCGCAGCAATGGTTAACTTATCAATAGTGGTATTTCCGATTCCTCTAGCTGGATAATTAATTATTCGCTTTAATGCCTCTTCATCTTGAGGGTTTACTATCATTCTGAAATAAGAAAGTAAATCTTTTATTTCCTTACGTTGATAAAAAGATAATCCGCCATATATTTTGTAAGGGATGTTTTTTCTTCTTAAAGCTTCTTCCATTGCTCTTGATTGAGCATTGGTACGATATAGAATTGCGAAATCATTATTTTTTGCTTGCTCACTTAGTTGTTTGTCGAAAATTAAATTGGCGACAATTTTTCCTTCCTCATTATCAGAAGCTGCTTTGTAAATTTTTATTTTACTACCTTCAATATTATCTGTAAAAACATTTTTTTCAATCTGCTCTTTGTTGTTTACTATAATACTATTTGCTGCAGCAACAATATTTTTAGTTGAACGGTAATTTTGCTCTAACTTGTAGGTTTTTACTTCAGGGTAGTCGTTTTTAAAATTTAATATATTTTGAATATTTGCCCCTCTAAATGCATAAATACTTTGTGCATCATCTCCAACAACACAAACGTTTTGCAAAACTGCACCTAGTTTTTTCACTATTAAATATTGAGAGAAGTTGGTATCTTGATACTCGTCAACTAAAATATATTTAAATCGATGTTGGTATTTATATAAAACTTCAGGAAAGTCTCTCAAAAGAACATTTGTTTTAAATAATAAATCATCAAAATCCATAGCACCAGCTTTAAAGCAACGCTCACTATAAATTTTATAAACTTCTCCTAATTTTGGTTTTGCCGATTGAGTATCTTCCGATTGTAAACTTGTATTATTAAGATAGGCTTGTGGAGTAATTAAATTGTTTTTTGCAGCAGAAATTCTACTTAAAACTAATCCAGGTTTATAAACTTTATCGTCAAGACCCTGTTCTTTCAAAATGCCTTTTATTAGATTTTTTGCATCTTGAGTATCGTAGATTGTAAAATTTGAAGGGTATCCTATTTTATCTGCCTCAGACCTTAGAATTCTTGCAAAAACAGAGTGAAAAGTTCCCATCCAGATGTTCCTTGCCTCAGAACCACCAACAATTTTTCCAATACGCTCTTTCATTTCTTGAGCAGCCTTGTTGGTAAAAGTTAATGCTAAAATATTAAAAGGGTCAATTCCTTTATTGATTATATGCGCAATTCGATAGGTTAAAACTCTTGTTTTTCCAGAGCCTGCTCCAGCAATAACCATTACTGGACCTTCAGTAGCTTGAACTGCTTGTCGTTGAGAAGTATTTAATTTTTCTAGGTAATCCATATTAGTAGCAAAGATACAATTATACTTTTTTGATTTTTTTTAAAAAAATAACTATTTTTTGCTAAAAAAGATTGATTGGCTGGTTTTTTTCGGTTGAAATAAAAAAGAGTAGTATATTTAGCT
The DNA here is from genome assembly GCF_007993035.1 of Vicingus serpentipes. NCBI lineage: Bacteria > Pseudomonadati > Bacteroidota > Flavobacteriia > Flavobacteriales > Vicingaceae > Vicingus > Vicingus serpentipes. Next base: position 15,756 of record NZ_VOOS01000005.1, on the reverse strand, counting down.
TGATAAATTTAATTTGAGTTTTTCGGATGGGCTGCACTATTAAGCATATAGAATATCATTTGTCTTCGCTAAAAGTAACAAACAAAGATTTGTCATTTGCTTTTCCAAATTACAGTGAAGATGAAATCTATAAAAAAATAGGTGTAAAGACTCGATTTAATACTGAAAAAAATATAATAGGTTCAGATTTAGCATTTTTAGCTGCTGAAGATTTGTTTAATAATTCTGATTACAAAAAAGCAGATGTTCAATTTCTTTTATTTTGTACCGAGGGACTGGATTATATTGCTCCAATGACCGCTTGTATATTGCAAGACAAGTTAGGATTAAACAATAATATTGGAGCACTTGATTTGCCAGCTGGTTGTTCGGGTTTTACGAATGCTTTAGGAATGGCAAAAGCCATTGTTGAAAGTGGTCAGTCAGACAATGTTTTACTTTTATTTGGTGATACCCCTGGATTAGTTTCACATCCCAATGATTTCCCTCTTAGAGCATTGTTTAGTGATGCTGGAGCAGCAGTATGGGTAGAAAAAACTGATTCAAATCAATTAGGTAACTTTGTTTATGGTGTTGATGGATCTGGAGCAAAACACTTGTTTGTTGATCATAGTTGTTTGCGAAATCCACCAAATGCTGATTGGCTTGAAGAAAATGCTGACGTGGGAGGAATGCCAAGAGGACAGATGAAAATGAATGGATTGGAAGTTTTTTCTTTTTCATTAAAAGAAGTTCCTTTGTTAGTTAATGCTATTTTAGAAAAAAACAAATTAAATTTTGAAGACATTGATTTATTTGTTTTTCATCAAGCGAGTAATATTATTTTAAAGTCTATACAAAAAAAGCTAAAGGTTTCTGATGAAAAAATGGCTTATTATATAGAAGATAATGGCAATACGGTTTCGGTTTCAATACCTTTAGCTTTAAAGAAGGCAGAAAGAGAAGGACGTATAAAAATAGGCAGTAAGGTTCTCGTAGCTGGTTTTGGGATTGGATTTTCTTGGAGTGGAACCGTTTTAAAGTATTAAAAATTTGAAATTTATGGGTATACAAGATTTAATAAAAAAACTAGAAAATGAGTTAGATGAAGTTGAGAATGGAAGTTTAACACCTGAGACTAGTATACGAGATGTTGAATGGTGGAGTTCTATGCACGCATTAGTTATTATTGCATTGATAGATACGGAGTATGATGTTGCGATTTCTGGTGCAGACTTAAAAACTATTTTTACTATTCAAGATATTTTTAATGTGATTCAAGAAAAGAAGAAGAATGGCTCAAATTAATATTCAAGGATTTCAAATTAGAGGTGTTAGTTCTGTTGTTCCTGAACATGAACTCTCTAATTTAGATTATGAATTATTGACTATGTCGGAGCGTAAAATGTTAATAAAAACTACTGGTATTGAAAAAAGAAGAGTTGCAAAAACTGGAGTGACAACTTCAGACCTTGCAATTCAGGCAGCTAATAAATTATTTGATAAATTAAAGTGGAAAAGGAATGAAATAGAAATACTTGTTTTTATTACACAGTCTAGAGATTATTATTTGCCTTCAACTGCAGTTGTTAGTCAAAACAAACTAAAATTACCTGTTTCTTGTATTGCTTTTGATGTAGGGCTGGGTTGTTCAGGTTATGTGTATGGTTTGTCAATTATTACTTCAATGATGAAGGCAGGTGGTTTAAAGAAGGGAATTTTGTTGGCTGGAGATGTTTCAACTGTTTCTTGTAATTACAAAGATAAAAGTGCCTATCCTCTTTTTGGAGATGCAGGTACTGCAACTTTTATAGAAAATACAGAAGGAACTAATAATTGGATTTTTGACTTAAATTCAGATGGCTCTGGAGAAGATGCTATAAAAATATACGATGGAGGAGTTAGGAATTTACCTAGTTTAGAATCATTTTTGGAAAAAGAATATTCAGGAGGTATTTTTCGTAATGGATTTAATTTGGCATTAAATGGATTGGATATTTTTAATTTTTCAGTAACTACTGTGCCTAAAGCTATTTTAAGTTTTTTGAATTTAAACTCAAAAACAACAGAGAGTTTTGATTATTTTATTATGCATCAAGCTAACCTGTTAATGAATGAAACCATTAGAAAAAAGTTAAAGTTTGATAAAGAAATAACTCCTTATTCTTTAAAAGATTATGGAAATACAAGTTCTGCGTCAATACCTTTAACTATGACAACAATGAAGGGGTTGAATAAAGAAGTATCATTATTGATTTCAGGGTTTGGTGTAGGATTATCTTGGGCAAATGCAATTATTGAAAATAATCCAATAGAATACTTACTTTTAAATAATTATGAAGATGAATAATTTTTTATTAGAAGGTAAGCATATACTGATTATTGGAGCTTCATCAGGAATAGGTTTAGAGCTGGTAAAATTATGCTTTGAAAAAAAAGCTAAATTAACGTTAACATCTCGAGATGTGAAAAAGTTAAAAACTGATCTAGGATTGTCTGAAAATGTAAAATATCTTGAGTTAGATGTTACAAATGAATATGAAATCAAATCTGCCTCAGACAAGATAGAGAAAGTTGATGGTGTAGTTTATTTGCCAGGAATAGTTAGTTTGTATCCTGTTCAATTTATCAATAAGAAGCATGTTGATTTAGTTAGAATGCCAATATTCGATGGCGCAGTATATCTAGTTTCATCATTGTTGCGGTCAAAAAGAATAAACAACGGGTCTTCAATGGTTTTTGTCTCTTCAATATCAAGTAGCTACCCATATAAAGGGGGGGCAATTTACACTTCCTCAAAAGCTGCATTGGAGACTTATAGCAAGACATTAAGTATTGAGTTGGCTTCCAAAAAGATAAGATCTAATTGCATAAAAGCAGGGTTGGTTGAAACAAAAATATTAGAGGATACAAGAGAAAATGTAGAGAAAGAAATTTATGATTATCATATAGAAAAATACCCTTTAGGTGTTGGAGAGCCATTAGATGTTGCAAATGCAATTTTCTTTTTATTATCTAACGCTTCTAAGTGGATAACAGGAACTGAAATTACTTTAGATGGAGGACTTACTGCAGGAGCATAAAATAGATTATTCTGTTATAATACCAGTATATAATGGTGAAGGGAGTATAGAGGAACTTTGTGATAAGTTGATTTCTTTTTTTGGGCCTTTGGAATATACTTTTGAATTGATTTTTGTTGATGATTACAGTAAAGATGGTTCTTGGGCAAAAATAATAAATTTAAAAAAGGAACATGCGCTATTTGTTAAAGGCTTAAGGTTAAGTAAAAATTTCGGACAACATATCGCCACTTGTGCTGGTTTTATTAAGTCATCAGGAAAATTCATTATCACAATAGATGATGATTTAGAAGTTAACCCGCAACAAATTCAATTGTTAATTGAAGAACAAATTAAAAGCAAAGCCGAAATTGTATATGGCATCTACTCTAATATTGAGCGTTCCTTAATTCGAAAATTATTCAAATTAATTTATCAAACAATTGCAAAAATAATTGAAGGGAGTGGAAGTGTAAAAGGCTCAAGCTTTCGGTTAATTAATACACAATTAGCAAAAAAAATAGCTACAGAAGCAACTCATCTCATTTTTATAGATGAAGTCTTTTTATGGTATACCAATGCTATAGTTTATGTTGATGTAAAACACAATAAAAGCAAAAGATCTAAATCTAATTATTCATTAATTAGCTTAATTAGACTAACTAACGATGTTGTTTTGTATTCATCATTATTCCCATTAAAAATGATTAAATATTTTGGATTCTTTTTTTCATTTGTCAATTTTGGGATAGGGTTTTTCTATCTTTCAAGAAAAATAATACAAGGAATAGCTGTTCCTGGATACACATCAATAATTGTTAGTATTTTATTTTCATCAGGTCTTATTATTTTTATACTTGGCGTGTTAGGCGAATATCTTAGTAAAATGTTTCAACTAATGAATAATCGACCAGTATACTCAATTGGTGAAGAAATATGATTTTCACATTAAATCAATATGGAATTTCTCTTAAAAGAATTAATAAAAACGACATTGAGTTAATTCGTAAATGGCGTAATCACCCAAATATTAGAAAGTATATGGGTTATAAAAAAAAGATTTCTGAAAAAGAACAAATTGAGTGGTTTAAAAAAGTTAACAATAGATTTAATTATTATTTTTTAATTATCATTAACGATAAACCAATTGGTGTAATTAATTGTAAAGATGTTAATATAAATGAAGAATATGGAGAGGGTGGAATTTTTATATGGGATGATGATTTTTTAAATACTCCTTACCCAATTTTTGCGTCACTAATTTTATTGGATTTTATTTTTAATGAATTAAAAATTGGTGACAAATCATTTGTTAGAATTTTACCAGAAAACACTAAAGCCATTAAATATAACAAAATGTTAGGCTATGTATTAATTCCAGGTCAAGAAAAATCAAAAAACCAATGGTATATTCTGACAAAAGAGAGTTATAACAAAAATGCTCAAAAACTTAGGTTGGCAGCAAAGAACTATACCGAAACGGATGGTTCTTTTTCTATTGTTGGAGAAAAAAGCGAAGCTAATATAGAAAAGATAAATGCATTACTTTAACTATCAAAATACCCTTGGCTCAACCATTTTTTCCATGTTGATTTATTTGCCATGCTTAATAAAAAAGGATCATCTATATTCTCAATTTTATAATTGCAAATTTCTTCTGAAGAATAAGGCATAGACGGGTTGGCTACATCTATCATTAATACCATTCTTGGTTTATCTGATAAATTCCAAGCTTCATGTATTTTACTATCATCAAAGGTGATAACTTTTCCCTCTTTCCATGAAGTTTCTTCATCTTCAACTTTAATTTTGCATAGTGTTAAAGAAGGCACTTCTAGAGCCAAATGATTTCGTAATACCATTTTAGTAAACCCCTTATGAGGAGATACTTTAGTATGTGGCTCTAATACAGAAAATTGAGCAGTAACTAAATTTGGTATTTTTTCTAGTAATTCAAATGTTTTAGGACAATTCTGGCAATGACCTAATTGCTTGATTCCAAAAAAAACAAATTCATAAGTCTTCCAGGCTTTATTTGTTTTTGAATCGACATAATGAGGGTGAGCTAAAAACCAATTACTTTTATAAAGTAGTTGATCATGATTGGAATATACATGCATTAACTCATCTTTTATAATTTTCCAATTTAACTCCAATAACTTTGTCCACTCAAAAAAGTCATGATGAAAATTTGATGCTTGATTCTCCATAGTTAATCACCTATTTAATAATTGATTTACCACTAAATATGCTATAATCTTAATTAATTATTATAAATTTGATTCTTATACCAAATTCAAGATTAAATGTAATTATTTTGGAACAATTAAAAGAAGAATGGTTTGCTTATTTTTCGTCTGAACACTATTCAGATTCACCTAATTTTTATTCTTCTGAATGTTTTGACTGGGCAAAAGCTATAGAGGCTAACTCAGATGAGATAGCTACAGAAATAACTCGAATAATCAACTCTGAAGATTTTACTCCTAAAGGTTATTTTATTAAAGGATTAACAGAGAAATCTGGCTGGAAAACATTTAGCTTTATAACTTGGGGGATAAGAATTAATAAAGCGCTAACATTAACTCCTGTTTTTAATAATTCTTTAGCTCAATTTCCTGAAATTGTATCCATATCGATTAATATTTTAGAAGCTGGAGAAAAAATTAAAGCTCATCACGGAGATTCAAATACTTTTTACAGATGTCATTTAGGAATAGATATTCCAGAAGGTTTGCCAAAATGTGGTTTTAGAGTAAATAACCAAGATGCTGAATGGAAAAACAACCAACTATTAATTTTTAATGACGCCAATAAACACGAGGCGTGGAATTTGTCTGATAAAAAAAGAGTAATTGTTGTTTTTGATGTAATTAGAAGTGAATATAAATATAAAAAAAAAGCTATTTGCTTAAAAATACGCTCTTTTCTAATTTTACAATTATTATTTGAACAATATTCTTTCATAAAAAAAATGCCTAAATGGATACATAAAATAATTAATTCAACCATATTTATTTTGCTATTTTTACTCTATCCATATCAAAAAAAACATGGTGTTATAAAAAAACATAATTGAATACTGACTTAAATAAAATATGGTTTTCTTTTTCTTCAAATGGTGCTTATAGTGGTAGCGAACCTCCTTTTTTTGATATTGAATATACTAGCTGGTATAAACTTTTAAAAGACAATTATTTGTCAATTCAAAAAGAATTATCAACCGCTGACGAAGAAAAATTCATTCCTTATTACAATAAAACATTTGCAAATCAACCTACTAATTGGAAAATACTGCCTTTTAAATTTTGGTTGTTGAATTATAAAAAGAATCAAAAAAAATTTCCGATTACCACCAAAATAATCAAACAGATACCCTATTTAGTTTCTGCATCTTTTAGTCAGCTTAGTAAACAAACTCAATTAAAACCTCATACAGGAGATTCAAATGCAATGTATAGAGTTCATTTACCGCTTTTAGTTCCAGCAAAATTACCTGACTGCGGATTTAAAGTACTTGATAATGAAGTATCATGGCATGAAGGTATCCCATTTGCTTTTTGTGATGCTCATCTTCATTTAGCTTGGAATAACACTAACGAAAAAAGAATAGTTTTAATATTAGACATTATCAGACCAGAATTCCAACATAAAACCAAATGGATTTCAGCACAAATGTTAGCTTCCCTTATAATTCAATATACATTACAGAAAACAGCAATACTGTACCATGTTCCAGCTTTTATGAGAAAATGGATGATGAATACTTTTGCCATACCTGTTTATGTGTTTACTAGAATACATTCTTTTATAAAAGAATGATTTGATTGTTGAAAATAGCAATATCGTCAATAATTATTACCTTTCAGCTAAAATTCAACTATCTTACTTAAAATAGAATGGATATTGTAGAAGTTAATTATATTATAGGGATTGGTCGCTCTGGTACTACATTACTAACTTCTATTTTAGGTGCTCACCCTGCAATTAATACTGTGCCAGAAAATTATTTCGTTACTTTCTTTTATAATTCATTTAAAAACAAAACTTGCTTTAAGACTTCAGACCTTATGCTTATACACGAATTTAATCTTTTATTTAACAGATTACAACCTTACATTGGTTATGATTATACTTTAACTAAAGAAGATGATTTTTTACAACAATCTTTTATTGGTAGTTACCATGAACTTTGTAAGCATTTCTATAATTTTTTTAAACACAAAACAAATAATTCTGTTAATGCACCAATAATTATAGATAAAAATCCTTCTAACACACTTTATTGCGAAAAATTATTAAAATTAAACCCTAATGCAAAATTTATATTTATTACCCGAGATTATCGTGCAAATATTTTATCAAGAATAGAAAGTATACATATACGACCTCCTTCGGTAGTTTATAATGCCATACGATGGAATTATTTTACGAATAAAGCCTTAAAGTTTGAAAAACAACATCAAAATCAAGTGTTAAGAATAAAATACGAAGAATTAGTAAGCCATCCTGAACATACATTAGACCGAATATTTTCCTTTTTAAGGATAGAAAAATATTCGAAAAGCCACTTGCAGATGAGTGAAGAACAAGCAATAGTTGATGATTTAACAAACCATTATTCAGAACGACTTAATAAGAAATATGGCGACTTAATAAAGCCTATAAACACAAGTAGGTTAGATAGTTGGAAAAAAAACCTTGCCTATGAGCAACTAATTTTAAGTGATTATATTTGCAATGGATTTGGTGAAAAGCTTGGCTATAAACCTCAATCTAATATAGCTGTGTTAAAAAAAATAAGTTTATTCATTAAAACAATTCACTTAAGATATATCTTGTTAATTGAACAAATAAAGGATGAAACTACCTTCTATTTGCCTATAAAATTTAAAGTAGATAGGTTTAAAAAACATATTGAACGAATCGAAAGAGTAAGGAATGGAACAAAAAAAAAATAACTTAGATATTACTCCCTGCTTTATTGTTGGAATAGGAAGGTCGGGAACAACATTACTTACTGATATGTTGAACGGCAATCCATCCATTTCGGCTGCTCCCGAAAATAATTTCATATTATTTGGGAAAGACCTTTCATCCCTTTCTGGCAACAAATTAATTACTGAATTTAAAACGCTTTTTAAATTAAATCATAACCATACACAAAGCATTTGGAAGCCAGATTTAAGCTTTTTGGAAAAATATGATTTAAATGAACCCCACATTAGTTATCAAGATCTTTGTAAGGAGGTTTACCTCAATAATAATTTAGCTAAAGATAAAAATCTAATAAAAGTATTTGTTGATAAGAATCCCGTTTATAGTCTTTATGTTAAGAATTTAATTACACTTTTTCCTGATGCAAAATTTATAATATTAACACGCGATTATAGAGATAACATAGTATCAAGAAGAACCCACACAGAAGGTACAATAAGTAAGCTTATGGTTTCTTATGCTGCTTCATGGAACTTGTATTATAAATCAATACTAAAATATGAACAAAAATTCCCCAATAAGTTTACGAGAGTCAAGTATGAAAACATTGTAAATAAACCAAAAGAAACATTGAATAAAATTACAGACTTTTTAAATATTGCTTTTGATGAACAAATGCTGCATAACCATGAGAATTCAGTTATGAAAAAGTTTGAAAAAGCAGACTTACCTCAAGCAGCAAAAGACAAAATAATTGAGATGCATAATCGACTAAAAATGCCTTTAAATAATGAAAGAATTAATTATTGGGAAAATAAATTTTCTGCACTAGATTTAATTTTAATAGAAACCATTTGTTCTAAAACCGCGAAAGAGTTTGATTACTTGAGCTTTTCAAAAGCTACTTTAGTAGAAGAAATTTGGGCTTATCTTAGAATTATAACAATTTACCCTTTATTCAGACTTTCTGTTGCAATATATTATTGTTCTTATTATAATCTTCCGTATAAATTGAAAAAAAATATTTTTAAAAGTAAATATGGGGTTTAATACCATATGGTACATATTATTTTTGCCTTTAGTTGTATTTGCATATTATTCAATCAATCATAAATATCGGTGGACATTATTATTATTAGCTAGTTACTTTTTTTATGGTTTTTCTGAACCTACGTTTTTGTTATTAATGTGCAGTATAACATTAATAGCCTATTTTACAGGATTCATACTTAATAACAAAAAATCCAAAACGATTCTTACTTTAAGTGTAGTTTTAGTACTCTCTCATCTATTGTTTTTTAAATATTTTGAGTGGTTTTATCAAGTTCTAAGTGATACAATAACATTGTTTACACCAAATAAAAATACAATCAATTGGTCTTTTAGAAGCCTAATATTACCTATTGGTATTTCTTTTTATACTTTTCAGGGTGTTAGTTATATTGTTGATGTGTATAAGGAAAGAATAAAGAGAGAAACTCATTTAGGGCATTTTGCTCTTTATATATCATTTTTTCCTCAATTAGTTGCTGGGCCAATAGAATCTCCTGGGTTTTTAATTCCCCAATTTAAAAATAAAGTAACTTTAAGCTGGATCAATTTTTCTGAAGGAAGTAAATTAATTCTTTTAGGTTTTTTTAAAAAGATAGTTATTGCAGATAGTCTGGTAATTTTTGTGGATAATGTTTTTAAGCGATTAGATTCACCTGAAACTAAAGGATTCGAAGTTTATCTTGCAATTGTTGGTTTTGCCTACTATGTTTACATAGACTTTTCTGCTTATTGTGATATTGCTTTGGGTTCTGCAAGATATTTTGGAGTTGAATTAAGTCAAAACTTTTTTAAACCTTTTTCATCAATAAATGTGAGAGAGTTTTGGCGAAGATGGCACGCTACTTTATCTATTTGGGTTAAAAACTATCTTTTCATTCCTATGGGAGGTGTTGTAAAAAACAATAATTTAAAAACACTTTTTAATGTGCTCTTTGTTTTTATTGTTATTGGATTATGGCATGGTGCATCTTACAATTTTTTCTTTTTTGGTCTGATGGCTGGTATTTATATGATTATAGATGCATCAACTAAGAATTTACGTTACAAATTTTTTAATAGAATTAATTTTACTAATGATAAATTAATTCCTCGATTTATATTTAAATTCGTTACATTTTCTTCATTTCTATCTGTAGCAATATTTGCTCGAATAACAGATTTTAATGATCTCTCTATAATTATTAAAAAATTACTTCATTTTTTTAGTGATTTTAATTTCAAGATAGATGCATTTATTGTTGTAGGGGCAACTTTTTTTATAACTGAAGGTATTAATTATTTCTCAAAAAATGGAAAATTTCATCCTTTTGACAGCATAAAAAACAGCTACTTTAGAGTTAGTTTTTATGTCGTTATAATATTTACTATTTTAATTTTTTCAGTTAATGAAAGTGCTAATTTTTATTACTTTAGATTTTAATGACTAACAGACGTAAAATAAAAGTTTTTGTAATCACATTTTTGCTCCTTCATTTAGTATTGTTAGTTGTGTTTTTTATAATCACATCAGAAACAAGCGCTTTAGTTAAAGATCAAAAAAAAATTGAAAGTCTAAAAGAAGCTCCAAAGTTCTTATTTACAGGAGACTCTCATCCAAATAGGTGTATTGAAGAACGAAATATAAAAAATTCATTTAACCTATCATTTTATGGTGAAAACCCAATTCTTACTCATTTTCGATTAAAATATTTACTTGAACGGTTACATATAAAACCTAAATACATTTTTTTACAAGCTGACATTACTAGGTTTTCTGCGGACTATTTTAATCGTAACGAAAATTATTTTTTTTATGGAAAATATATAGACTACAAAGAACTTTTAGATGCTGAAATAATTAATCATGAAAGATATTTAAAGTCTATAGCATATCTTATTTTTCCATATATAGAACTAAAAACTGTATTAAAAAAAAATAATATGGTTAAAATCAAAAAAGGTAAACAGAAATTTTCTGACTTTTCTTCAATACAAAAGCAAATTAATACAGAGCTATTTATTAAGCACAAGTTATTATCTAACAATCCAAAAAACCTATATTATGAAGATGCTTTAATCTTTTTTAGAAAGACCATTGAACTATGCCAATCTCATCAAATAAAAGTTATAGGGATTAAATATCCTGTAACCGATTATTATTTAAATACTCTTAAACAGTTTTGTGGAGAAAATATGCTGAGTAATCCACCTCAAGATAAAATCTTATTAGAATATAATATTCCTATTTGGGATTTTGAAGGCCAATATTTAGATAGATATGATTATTTTTTTGACTCCCATCATATGAATGAAGATGGGAAAACTGATTTTACAACAGTCTTAAAAAACAAAATTAATAAAGAATTTAATGAAAAATAGAATTTATACTTTTACCTAAAATGAAACTAAATTTATCCACATTTACTATTCGAAAGATTTATATTTTATTTACTATTTTAGTTTTTGTAATCTATGGGAATTCAATTAATAATGAGTATGCATTAGATGATAATATTGTTGTTGATGGAAATAAATTGGTAGAAGGTGGAATCGCTGCACTTCCTGAAATTTTCACTTCAAGATATTCAACTGATGATAAACAGTCATATGATTATAGGCCAGTTGTAATTGCTTCATTTGCAATAGAAAAACAATTTTTTAATAAATTACCTCCTTTCCAAACAAAAGAGCAAAAAAAGAAAAAAGATAAGTTAACACAAGCTAATATTAGCCACTTTGTAAACGTACTTCTTTATGCATTAACAGGGGTTATTCTTTTAATTGTTTTACAAAAAATCTTATACGAACAATCTATTATAGTGCCTTTAGCTATTACCCTACTATTTATGTTACATCCTTTGCATACGGAAGTAGTTAGTAGTATAAAAAACAGGGATGAAATTATCGTTTTTTTTATGGTATTGCTATCCATAAACAATTTTATAAAATATACACAACAAGCAGAAATTCGTTATTTAGTCTATGCATTGTTATGTATGATTATAGCATTGTTTACTAAAAATACAGCAATGATTATTGCTCCACTAGTACCTATGACCTTATATTTTATAAAGGCTCAAAAAAAATACTTCACCATATCCATTATTTCAATCCTTGTTTTTTTTGTGGCTATAAAAATTACTCAAAAAATGCTAGTAGATGGAGAAAATCAATTAAGATTATTTAAATATTTTGAGCATCCATTAATGCATGAACCATGGTCTATGAAAAGAATTTCATCTAGTTTATACTGTAATTGGTTTTATTTTAAGAGTTTAATTTTTCCTAAAGACATGGCCTTTTATTACGGATATAATCAAATACCAATAGCAACATGGTCATTTTGGCAAGTATGGGTTTCTTTATTTATAACATTAGGAGGTGGGTTTTATGGCTTATATTCATTTCTTAAAAGAGAATATTTAGGTCTGGGAATATTAATATGTTTAGGAGTGATGATGGGGGTAAATAATTCATTGATACTCTTACCTGGAATAGTTGCAGATAGATTTACTTATATGTTATCATTAGGATTTTGTATTGTTTTGGTATGGGGGATTTCAAAAATTTTAAAGTTAGATTTTTCAGAAATAAAAAACCACAATCATAAAATTCCTACTAAGTTTTTATGGACTATTTTAGTAATAGGATTGTTTTATTCAGGGAGAACAATTGCAAGAAATCCTGATTGGCATGATTATTTAACTTTGTATGAACATGATATTGATTATGTCTCTGAATCTGCAAAGGCTCATGCTCTAATTGCAAACACATATTATACACAAGTTGCGAGAGAATTTAAGAAAAACCCTGGAAACCCATCATTGGGTAAAGATGTTCAAAAACTTATTTATCATTACAAAGAAGCAGTTAGAATTGATACAACTTATTACACAAGCTTAAATAATTTAGGATCTGTTTATTTAAATTTTAAACGAGACTATTCATCGGCTATAAAATATTGTGAAAAAGCATTGATTTATAATTCTAACTATGTTGAAGCGTATTTTAATTTAGCCTTTTCTTACAATGCAATTGGAAATTACGATGCCTCCATAACTAATATTAAAAAAATAATAGAAATTAAACCAGATTATTTAAATGTTTACGATTTACTCAATAGTGTTTTAACCAAGAATAATAAAACAATTGAAGGAATTGAACTTTTAAATGATTTAGCTGAAGAATCTGTTAGGCCTAAATTCATATATGTTAATATTGGTAATTTATATTCTTCATTAGGCGATGGTTATTACGATGTTGCTTTAGATTACTTTGTTAAGGCATATCAAGAAGATAACTCAGATATCCAGTTGTGCAATCATATTTTGGTCCTAAGTAATCGATTAGGAAAGCAGAATATCTATCAAGAATATTTAAAATATTGTAAATAGAATTACTTTTATTTTATTAATAAAGCTATTGTGTTATATATTTAACAAAACACTCCTTTTTCTTAGTATTTTTTAATTTTAAAATAGTTAGTGCAACCTTTTTCTTAAAATTGCCGTTAATTGTGTTTAGGCAGTTTGTCGATATTTTAACAAGTATTATCGATATATTGTTTATTTTTATCAGGTTTTAGTCAAGTAAAACATTTATCAAACTCATCATATATCAAACTCATCATATTATGAAATTAACTTTTACTATTGCATCCATTTTCTTTATCAGTTTTTCTGCAACTGTAAATGCGCAAACAACCAGTAAACAAGAAAAAAAAGTAATTAAACCCACGCATATAGATAGGCAATCGCCTCGAATAACTACTTCTACAAGACCTATTTTAAAGAGTAGTAATGCCCAATCAAAAAGTGTTAATGGAGGAATTGTTGTCGGAGAAGGTAAATACTTAACATTTACTAAAAAAATTATGGAAAAATCGGTTACAGGTCAAATTCCTGATGGTTTTCCTAAGCATATAAAAGGGCAATCTGAAGATCAATATATTCAAATAATGAAAACTTGGTCAAAAAATAATTTAGACAAAATAAAAGAAAAATATAGAGCTGAAGCAGCTCAATAAAATGCGATCCTCTGTAAATCATAAAATTATGAGAAAAATATACCACTTATTAGCATTTACTTTTTTTATATTGGTAAATGTATTTAATTCAACTACTTATGCTCAGGGCACTTATTGTGTTGATGCAGATCCTTTTTGTACGGGAACTACCTATACTTTCCCTAATACTTATGGTTCATCCGAAGCTTCAACCTTAGACCCTGGGAATAATTATGGTTGTTTATCAGATCAGCCTAATCCAGCCTGGTATTATATGGAAGTTAGTACTGCAGGAAATATTGATATTTTTATTGAGCAATTTGATAATACAGGAGGAGGTCTGGATGTAGATTTTATTTTGTATGGACCTTATGCTAATTTGCCTGAAGCCATTAGTTATTGTGGAGATCATGGTAATGCTTCTACTGCTGCCGATCCTAATCAAATTGTGGATTGTAGTTTTGCTCCAGATCCTACCGAAACAGCAAATATTACAGGAGCTCAAGTAGGAGATGTGTATTTAATGTTAATTACAAATTATTCTGATGATCAAGGTACAATTTCGTTTTCTCAAACTGGAGGTTCTGGCGCTACTAATTGTAGTATTGTTTTTCCACCAAGTTGTGGAACAGTTGATTTTCATGCTGAAGAAAGCGTATCTCCTTACAATACTATTAGTCCTTTTCCATCTTCAATGAATTGTGAAGATGATTTTATCTATTTAGTAGCAAATGATTCTGCTACAGCTGGTGGTTATATTACACCTGCACTTCATTTTGAATTTACACCTACAAATGATGCTAATGATTATGTTTCAATATATTCAGGAGGAACTGGAGCTTTAGGTTCAGGAACATTAATTTATAATGGGCCATTAACTAATGGAACAGTTTTAACTGTTTATGGAGATCATTTAAGTCCAACTACTGATTATTATGTTGAAATATGTGATGAAACTAGTGTTGATTACTATATTTACGATGGAGGGACAGGAGTAATATTTGATAATGGTACTGATGCATCAGGAAATGGGTGTACTCGTTTGGGGCCTTATTCTCCTTCTGGTAATGCTACTTGGGCTACTAATGCTCCTGGAGGTTCTGTTGGAGCTAATGATGCAGGTTATGCATATTTTGATCCGGTAATTTCTGGGCCAGGAACTTATGATTTTACTTACTATTGGAATTTAGGAGGTTGTAATGATTCTTTAACTAAAACGATTACAGTTACTAATCCTTATTCATTTACAAGTTTGTCTTATTCTACAATTTGTAAATCTACTGGAGGTTCAGTTAACCCAACATTAGTTGGTACGGCAGGAGGAGCATATTCTTCTGGAACATTAGGAGCGTCTTTAAATACGAGTACTGGTGTAATCAATGTCGCTACTGCACCTGTCGGGATTCATACAATTAATTACAGCGTAGGCACCATGCCTTGTGGAGCTTCAGGCTCAGGTACAATTAATATTCTACCAGATATGGGAGTAGGTGCTGCTTCTAGTTCACCTTCTTTATGTTTTGATGCAACTATTAATCCCAATATAACTCACACAACTACAGGATCTACTGGAATAGGAGCTGCTACAGGTTTGCCAGCTGGTGTAAGCGCAAACTGGTCAGGAGGAACCATTACGATTAGTGGAACACCAACTACCGGAGGAGTTTTTACTTATTCTATTCCTTTAACAGGAGGATGTGGGACAGTTAATGCTACTGGTACTATTACTGTTCTTCCTGA